>NZ_JBNQTI010000042.1:0-4613 GCF_050325825.1 Kitasatospora sp. LaBMicrA B282 | reverse complement strand
TTGTACTTGCCCCCTGCAGTTTGCTTCTTTTTGGGTCTCTCCCCTCCCCTTTCTCCCCCCCCCCCCCCCCACCCAACCCCCCCCCCCCCCCCCCCCCCCGGCCACGCAACTCCCGCAAACCTGAGGACCCCCATGCCCAAGAACCTGACCACCGAGTCCGGCGCCCCGATCGCCGACAACCAGAACTCGGCCTCGGCCGGCGAGTACGGCCCGCTGCTCATCCAGGACCAGCAGCTGCTGGAGAAGCTGGCCCGGTTCAACCGCGAGCGCATCCCGGAGCGCGTGGTGCACGCCCGCGGCTCCGGCGCCTACGGCTACTTCGAGGTGACCGACGAGGTCTCCCAGTACACCCGGGCCGCCTTCCTGGGCGAGGTCGGCAAGCGCACCGAGGTCTTCCTGCGCTTCTCCACCGTGGCCGGCAACCTGGGCGCCAACGACGCGGTCCGCGACCCGCGCGGCTTCGCGCTGAAGTTCTACACCGAAGAGGGCAACTACGACCTCGTCGGCAACAACACCCCGGTCTTCTTCATCAAGGACCCGCTGAAGTTCCCCGACTTCATCCACTCGCAGAAGCGCGACCCGTTCACCGGCATCACCGAGGCGGACAACGTCTGGGACTTCTGGGCGCACGCCCCCGAGGCCACCCACCAGATCACCTGGCTGTTCGGCGACCGCGGCATCCCGGCCTCCTACCGCCACATGAACGGCTACGGCTCGCACACCTACCAGTGGGTCAACGAGTCGGGCGAGGCCTTCTGGGTGAAGTACCACTTCAAGACCAACCAGGGCATCCGCTCGCTGGACGGCGGCCAGGCCGCCGAGGTGGTCGGCGGCGACGCCGACAGCCACCAGCGCGACCTGCACCAGGCCATCGAGCGCGGCGTCTTCCCGAGCTGGACCCTGTACGTCCAGCTGATGCCGGTGGCCGAGGCGGCCGAGTACCGCTTCAACCCGTTCGACCTGACCAAGGTCTGGCCGCACGCCGACTACCCGCTGGTCAAGGTCGGCCGCCTGGTGCTGAACAAGAACCCGGAGAACGTCTTCGCCGAGGTCGAGCAGGCCGCCTTCTCGCCCAACAACTTCGTGCCCGGCATCGGCGCCTCCCCGGACAAGATGCTCCAGGGCCGCCTGTTCGCCTACGCCGACGCCCAGCGCTACCGCCTCGGCGTCAACCACACCCAGCTCGCGGTGAACGCCCCCAAGGCCACCGAGGCGAACAACTACGGCCGCGACGGCTTCGCCGCGGTCAACAAGTCGGGCCGCGGCAAGAACTACGAGCCCAACTCGTTCGACGGCCCGGCGCAGACCGACCGCGCGCTGGCCGCCCCGGTCGCGCTCTCCGGCCACACCGGCACCTACACCACGCCGCAGCACACCAAGGACGACGACTTCTTCCAGGCCGGTGAGCTCTACCGCCTGATGTCCGAGGGCGAGAAGTCCCGCCTGATCGACAACCTGGCCGGCTTCCTGGCCCAGGTCAGCCGCGAGGACGTCATCGAGAAGAACCTGGCGCACTTCCACGCGGCCGACCCGGAGTACGGCGCCCGCCTGGCCGCCGCCGTCGCCAAGATCCGGACCACCGAGGAGGCCTGAGCCTCCGTCGCCTCCGCGACACCACCACAGGGCTGACTGACGCACCCTCAGATGGGCCTCTCCCCCCGGGCAGTGGGGGAGGGGCCCATCGTCCGTCCGGGCATCGGTCCGGTATCCGTCCGGCGTCTGTCGGGCGTCCGCCCGGGCGAGTTCTGCTCCACCGGTTGACCTGCGACGGGATCGTCTGGCATATGCCATTCGGCCAATACCCGTCACCTGCGGGAATCTGTCCCAACCCGCGGGTAGGAGTGCGCCACGATGGATAGTCTGGGTAGGACACTCGCGGGCGGCGGAAGGGGAGGCCATGCCGGCACACGGTCAGGGTCAGATCATGCTGGACCAGGGTGAGTCCGGGCCGCACGCCTCGCTGCGCCGCGCCCTGCGGCTGCTGGAGGCCACCGACCGCCACCCCTACGGTGCGGGGCTGACCGACCTGGTCCGGGAGACCGCGCTGCCCGAGCCGGTGGTGCGCGACCTGATCACCCTGCTCTGCGCCGAGGGGTACCTGCAGGCCACCGACGGCGGCTGGATCCTCGGCGGCACCTTCGCCATGCTCGGGCAGTACAACCGCGAGCAGCTGATCCGGATCCGGCTCCAGCACAAGCTCGCCGAGCTGCGCGACGAGCTGGGCGCCGCCGTCTACTTCAGCCGCTACCACGACGGCGAGCTGCGGGTGGAGGCGGTCTCCGCCGCCGAGCACGCGCCCGCGGTGCACGAGTGGGTCGACTTCAAGGCCACCGCGCACGCCAGCGCGATCGGCAAGTGCCTGCTCAGCCAGCTCGACCACGACGGGCGCCTGGACCACCTGGCCCGGCACCCGATCGCCCGGCTCACCTCGCGCACCATCACCGACACCGAGCAGCTGATGCACCGCCTGGAGCGCCAGCCGGCCACCCTGCCGGTGCTCGACCTCCAGGAGTACGCGCTGGGCACGGTCTGCGCCGCGGTCCCGGTCACCGCCGGGTCCACCGTGGGCTGCCTGGCCATGTCCCTCCCGCTGGACCACGCCTACCGGCTGCGCGCGGGCGCCGAGCTGCTGGCCGAGCGGGCGGCGCCGCTGATGCTGGCGATGGCGGTCTGACCACGGCTGGTCTGCGCGGTCGGGGGGATCGGCGGGGGCGGCGTTGATCGGGTGTTGATCGTTTTCTGGGAGGCTCCTGGGAGCACGGAGCGGCCCACCACAAGAACCCGGCCGCCCAGTCGACGAAGGGGCACCAGAGATGACGCACCGGAACCTGACCCTCCCCGCCTGGCTGCGCGGCGCCGTGGCGACCCTCGGCCTGGTGGCCGTGCTGGCCGGTGGCACCACGCTGACGGCCGCGGCCCAGGGCGGCGGCAGCGCCAAGAGTGTCCGCGCGGACTGGAACAGCAGCACCTCGGACCAGTGCATGAGCTGCGTGGCGAAGCAGTAGCAGCCCGGGCACGCCGACTGTCGGGTCCGGCGCCTGCGGGAGGCCCCCGCCGGCACCGGACCGCCGGCAGGAACAGCAGCACCTCGGACCAGTGCATGAGCTGCGTGGCGAAGCAGTAGCAGCCCGGGCACGCCGACCGTCGGGTCCGGTGCCAGCGGGAGGCCCCCGCCGGCACCGGACCCGCTGCCGTCGGCCCGCCGGGTGAAACGGGCCCGGCATCGGGGTAGGCGGGCGGGGTGGGCGCGGGTCGGTGGCTTCGCTCGCAGGCTGGTTCCGCGTGGGGTGGGCGGGGCCGGCGCCTTGCTCGCAGGCTCGCTCGGCGCCGGGCCGCGCTGGGTGGGGCCGGCGCCTTGCTCGCAGGCTCGCTCGGCGCCGGGCCGCGCTGGGCGGGGGGCTGCGGCTTCGCTCGCGGGCCGGCTCCGCGTTGGCTCACGCCGGGTGGCTGGGCCAACAACCCGCGGCCTCGCTCGGCGGCGGCCCTCGCTGCGTGAGTGGGCGTCGGCCCGCGGCTTCCCCCGTGAGCTCGCGCTGCGCAGGCCCTCCGCCGGCGGTCAGCCGCCGGGTGCCGGTGCGGGCTGGCCGTCCAGGTCGGCCAGCAGGACCGCCACGTCCGCCGCGTTGGGCAGCGCGAGCCGTTCGAACAGGCCGTGTGCCCGGGTCAGCTGCTCGCGGGCCGCGGCCGGCTCGCCGACCTCGGCCAGCGCGCGTCCGATCACCACCAGGGCCAGCCCCTGGTCCCGTTCCGCGCCCAGCTCCTCGCAGATCGCCAGCGCCTGTCGGGCCTCGCGCAGCGCCTGCTGGGGCCGGCCCATCGCGCGCAGTGCGTCCGCCAGTCGGTAGCGGGCGTGCCCCTCCCGGGCCCGGATCCCCGCGTCGGTGGCTATGGTCAGGCACTCGGTGTAGCGCAGCGCGGCCTCCTCGTACCGGCCCAGCTCGTGCAGTGCCAGCCCCAGCACGTAGAGCCCGTAGGCCGTGCAGGCGCTGTCCCGCAGCGCCCGCAGTTCGGGCAGCGCCGCCTCGCAGGCCTCCACCGCCTGCTGGCGCTGCCCGCTGCGCAGCAGCGACATCGCCGCGTTCACCCGGGTCATCAGCTCGCCCGAGCGGTCGCCGAGTTCCCGGGCCAGCGCGATCGCCTCCCGGTAGCAGCGGACCGCCTCCTGGTACTCGCGCTGGTTGTGCGCGATCAGGCCCAGGTCGTTGAGCGCCTGACGGAGGATCACCGTGTCGCCCGCGGCCCGGCAGGCCTCCACCGCCAGCCGGGTCTGCAGCTCCGCCTCCCCGATCCGGGTGGCGGCCAGCGCGATGGTGCCGCAGAGGAACCGGGCCCGCCCCCGGGTGCGCTGGTCGCCGCCGAGCGCGGCCGTGGCGGCCAGCGCCCGGGCGGCGTCGGCGAGCGGTCCGTAGTGGGCGTCCTGACTGAAGGCGGAGAGCGCGATCAGCAGGTCGATCGCGGCCGCCGCCCGGTCCGGGCGGTCCGGCCGGTCGGCGGCCTGGTCGGCCAGCCGGGCGGCCAGGGCGATCGCCCCGGCGGATTCGGCGGCCACCCAGGCCCGGGCCTGCGGCAGGGTGCGGAAGTCCGGGCGGGCCACCGCGGCGGCGAGCGGCGCG
>NZ_JBNQTI010000041.1:0-55100 GCF_050325825.1 Kitasatospora sp. LaBMicrA B282 | reverse complement strand
CGCCGGTGCGGCCCCGGCCACCAGCGCGGCGCCCACCGGAGCGGGCGGCCCGGGCGCCGCGACCTCCCCGAGCGCCTCGGCCTCGCCCAGCCCGTCCGCCGCCGCCACGCCGCTGGCCGGGCGGACCATCGTGATCGACCCCGGCCACAACCCGGGCAACTTCGCCCACCCCACCGAGATCAACCAGCAGGTGGACGTGGGCAACGGTCACAAGGAGTGCGACACCACCGGCACCGAGACCGACGCCGGCTTCACCGAGGCGGCCTACACCCTGGACTTCTCGCACCGGCTGCGCGACCTGCTGCAGACCCTGGGCGCCAAGGTGATCCTGACCCAGGACGGCGACCGCCCCTGGGGCCCGTGCGTCGACGAGCGGGCCGCGATCGGCAACGCCGCGCACGCGGACGCGGCGATCTCGGTGCACGCGGACGGCGGGCCGGCCTCCGGCAGCGGCTTCCACGTGATCATGCCCGCCAAGGTGGTGGCGGGGAAGGCGGACACCAGCGCGATCGTCGACCCCTCGCACCGGCTCGGCCTGCTGGTCCGGGACGGCTTCCACGCCGCCACCGGCGAGCCGTACGCCGACTACGTCGCCGACCAGGGCCTGGACACCCGCAGTGACCTCGGCGGGCTGAACCTGTCGACCGTGCCGAAGGTCTTCATCGAGTGCGGCAACATGCGCAACGCGGGCGACGCCCAGCACCTCGTCGACCCGCAGTGGCGCCAGCTCGCCGCCCAGGGGATCGCCGACGCTTTCGTCCGCTTCCTGACCTCGCCGAACGGCGCCTCCGGCGGTGCGCCGAGCGGCAGTTCGGGCGCCCCTTCGAGCAGTGCGCCGACCGGCACGACAACCAGCTGATGCCCACCCGCTGACCCGGCGCGGGCGGGGTCAGTAGAATCACCCCCCGTTACGCCGACAAAGACACACCACGAGGGGACCGATCAGTGAACTTGCGTGCTCTCAGCAGGGGAGACGCCGCCATCGCAGGCGCGGCCGTGCTCCTGCTCATCTCGTCGTTCCTCCCGTACTGGTCGGTCGACTGCCCGGCCTATGCGGCGAACCTGAACTGCTCGTCCAGCGTCTGGACCAGCAACCTGTTCCCGATCCTGCCCTCGGTCTACCTGCTCGGCATCGCGGCCGGCGCCCTGATCCTGCTGCAGCACCTGCAGGGTGAGGCGGCCAAGAACCGGCAGATCCTGGGCCTGCGGCTGGACCAGTGGGGGATCTCCTTCGCCGTGGTCGCGCTGTGGACCGCGCTCTGGTCGCTGGGCGCCGGTTCGGACCACTCCTGGGGCGCCTACCTCGGTCTGATCTCGGTGCTGGTGCTCGCCGGCGTCGCGGTCGCCGGGCCGCTGGTGCCGGCGCTGCAGGCGCCGCTGGTCACCGACAAGCCGGCCATGCCGCAGGGCTACCAGCAGGTGCCCGGCGGCTACCCGGGCGCCGGCCAGCCCGGCCAGCCCTTCGGCGGCCAGCCGCAGCAGGGCGGCTACGGCTTCCCCGCTCCGGGCGCCGCACAGCCCGGCCAGCCGTTCGCCGGCCAGCCGCAGCAGGGCGGCTACGGCTTCCCGGCCCCGGGCGCCGCACAGCCGGCCGCCGGCCAGCCCGCCGCTGACTACGGCTTCGGCCAGGGTGCCCAGCCGGTCCCCGGCGCCGTCGCGGGCCAGCCGCAGGACGCCGCCTTCCAGCCGGCCGCCGCGGCTCCCGCCCCGGCGCAGAGCGCGCTGGCCGCCGCGGAGCCGGCCCCGGCCGCCCAGGCGCCGGCCGCCGACTTCGCGCCGTACTGGTTCGCCGTGCCGGAGGCCCGCCAGCTGGCCCCCAAGGACGGCCCGGCCGGTCCGCCGGTCGGCGAGCTGCAGCCGGGCACCTGGTACCTGGCGGTGGAGCAGCGCGGCGCCGCCCTGGTGGCGCAGCTCCAGGACGGCACCCAGGGCCTGCTGAACGACACCGCGGGCATCCAGCGCGGCTGACCCGCACCGGGCCGGTGGCCCGAAGAGCAGACGCCGAAGGGCCGGCGGGATTCCTCCCGCCGGCCCTTCGGCGTGCTGCGCCCGGCCCGGGGCAGCAACACCCCTGCACGGCCGGGGTCAGCAGCACCCCTGCCCGGCCCGGGTCAGCAACACCCCTGTACGGCCAGGGTCAGCACCACCCCTGCACGGCCAGCCCGTTCGGCAGGTCGGCCGCGCCGAAGACGGCCACCGTGGCCGGGTCCCCGCCGAGCGCGGCGACCGCGAGCAGCAGTGCGCCGGCGGTCCAGGTGGTGCGCTCCTCGGGCCAGATGGCGTCGTCCTCGAAGACGTAGCCGGTCCAGTAGGACCCGTCCTCGTGGCGCAGCCGCTGGATCCACCGGAGGATCTCGACGGCCCGTTCGGTGTCGCCCGACGCCCAGAGCGCGAGCGCGAGCTCGGCGCTCTCGCCGCCCGTCACCCAGGGCCGGTCGCTGACGCAGCGGACGCCGAGCCCGGGCACCACGAAGCGGTCCCAGTCGGCCTTGATCCGCTGCTCGGCCGGCGCGCCGCGCAGCGCGCTGCCGAGCACCGGGTAGTACCAGTCCATCGAGTAGCGGTTCTTGTCGAGGAAGCGCTCGGGGTGCTCGGCCACCGCGTGGCGCAGCCGGCCGGTGGCCAGCTCCCAGTCGGGCTGCGGTTCGTCGAGCAGCTCGGCGATGGCCAGCCCGCAGCGCAGCGCGTGCAGGATGCTGGCGGAGCCGGTGAGCAGCGCCTCCTGGACGGGGGTGCCGTCCTCGTCGACCCGCCAGGCGATCGGGCCGCCGGGCAGCTGCAGCCCGACGGTGAAGTCCAGCGCGCGGCGCACCGCGGGCCACAGCCGTTCCAGGAAGGTGCGGTCGCCGGTGGACAGGTGGTGGTGCCAGACGCCGACCGCGAGGTAGGCGCAGAAGTTGGTCTCCACCGAGCGGTTGCTCACGCCCGCGGCACCGTCGCCGAAGTAGCCCGCGTACCAGGAGCCGTCCGGGTTCTGGTGCGCGGCCAGCCAGTGGTAGGCGCGCTCGGCGGCGGCGTGCTCGCCGGCCGCGTCCAGCGCCATCGCCGCCTCGGTGTGGTCCCAGGGGTCCAGGTGGCCACCGGTGAACCACGGGATGGCGCCGTCCGGCCGCTGCTCGGCCAGGATGGTGCGGACCGTGGCGGCGGCCTGCGCCGCGTCCAGCACGCCCGGCAGCAGCAGGGTCCGGGGGCCGGCCACGCCCTCGGGGGCCGTCACGCGCCGGCCCGGTTGGGCTTGCTGGCGTAGGCGACGAAGCTCTTGCCGATCACCGGGTTGAGCGCGGCCTCGGCGGCCCGGGTCAGCTTGCTGATCACCGGGGTGCCGACGATGTCCCAGACCAGCAGCTGGTGGTAGGCCTTGACCGGCAGCGCCTTGTCGTTGTTCACGCCGACCGCGCACTTGATCCACCAGTACGGCGAGTGCAGCGCGTGCGCGTGGTGGGTGCCGTAGGGGGTGAGGCCGGCCTCGCGCATCTTGTCCAGCAGCTCGTCGCCGCGGTAGATCCGGATGTGGCCGCCCTCGACCTCGTGGTACTCGTCGGAGAGCGCCCAGCAGATCTTCTCCGGCAGCCAGCGCGGCACGGTCACCGCGAGCAGCCCGCCGGGCTTGAGCACCCGGAACATCTCGGCGAGCACGCCCTTGTCGTCGGGGATGTGCTCCATCACCTCGGAGATGATGATCTTGTCGAAGGACTCGTCCTCGAACGGCAGGGCCAGCGCGTTGCCCTCCATGGCCACCGCGCTCGCCCCGGCCGGCGCCTCGCCGGCCGCCGCCATCGCGTCGAACCAGCGCTTGACCTCGGCGATCTCCTCGCCGTTCTGGTCCAGCGCCACCACGTTGGCACCGCGCCGGTAGCACTCGAACGCGTGTCGGCCGCCGCCGCACCCCAGGTCGAGCACCCGGTCGCCGGGGGCGAGCGGGAATCGGGCGAAATCGACGGTCAGCACGGTGTGGAGCTCCCATTCGTGGGCGTCAGAGCGACTACTGCGGAAGGCGGGTGGCGTCGTGCCAGCCGACGGTGGGTCAGCTGGGATCGGTGGTGTAGCGCCAGCCGGGGCCGGAGCGGGCCCGCCGCCCGGCGCCACTGGCGATCGCCGCACGGTAGCGCTCGGCGGTCAGTTCGGCCGCGCGCTCCCAGGTGAAGTGGGCCAGCACCCGCTCCCGCCCGGCCGCGCCGAGGCGGGCCCGCAGCCCGGCATCGTCCAGCAGCCGGCCGAGCGCGCCGGCCAGCGCACCCGCGTCGCCGGGCGGCACCGCCAGGCAGCTCTCGCCGTCCGGACCCGCCACCTCGGGGATCGCCCCGCCGGTGGTGGCCACCAGCGGGGTCGCGGTGGCCATCGCCTCGGCGGCCGGCAGCGAGAAGCCCTCGTAGAGCGAGGGCACGCAGGCCACCTCGGCCGAGCGGTAGAGGTCGACCAGCTCCGCGTCGGTCAGCCCGGTGCGGAACTCGATGTGCGGCTCCAGGCCGAACCGGCGCACGGCGTCCGCCACCGGCCCCTCACCCTGCTTCTTGCAGACCACCACCAGGTGCGCCTCCCGCTCGGTGCGCACCTTGGCCAGCGCCTCCACCAGGTGGACCAGGCCCTTGAGCGGCACGTCCGCGCTGGAGGTGGCGACGATCCGGCCCGGCACCACCGGCACCCGCTCGTCCGGCGACCAGAGCCGGGTGTCGGCACCGATCGGGACGACCGAGACGCTGCCCGCGGCGGCGCCCAGGTCGCGGATGATCTCCGCCTTGGAGCTGCCCGAGACCGTGATGATCCGGTCCAGCCGCGCGGTCACCCGGCGCTGCATCCGGGTGAAGGCGTACCAGCGGCGCTTGGAGAGGCGCTGGGCCCGGGTGGTGGCCGCGTCCAGCTCCAGCTGCCGGTCCACGGTGATCGGGTGGTGGATGGTGGTGACCAGCGGGAAGCCGTGCCGGGCCAGGCCGAGCAGGCCGTAGCCGAGGGTCTGGTTGTCGTGCACCACGTCGTAGCGCCCGCGGTGCCGGGCCAGGTACTGGCGGGCCCGCAGCGAGAAGGTGAGCGGCTCGGGGAAGCCGCCGGTCCACATGGTGGCCACCTCCAGCGCGTCCACCACGCCGCGCAGTTCGGCGAAGGCGGGGGTGCGGAAGGGGTCCTCGGCCCGGTACAGGTCCAGGCTGGGCAGCTCCACCAGGCGCACCGAGCCGGGGCCCTCGACCTCGTCCAGCACCGGGTAGGGCTGGGCGCCGATCACGTCGACGTGGTGGCCGAGCCGGGCCAGCTCGCGCGACAGGTGCCGGACGTAGACGCCCTGGCCGCCGCAGAACGGGTCACCGCGGTAGGAGAGCAGCGCGATCCGCAGCGGGCGCCGGTCGGCCGTGGAGGGTGGCTGGCCCGTCATGGTCGGCCCCTTGAAACATGTGAACAGTGAGGAACCTCGAAGATACCGGCCCGTAGCTTCGGCATCGGAGGCGGGGAAGGTGATTCACGCCACGTGCCCGCCGCGGTGTGCGAAGGGCCCCGCGGGCGGGCCGCTCGGCGGTCACTCCAGTGCCGGTCGGCAGGCCCTGCGGTGCCGGTTAGAGTCGTACGGGCCGCACTCGACGCCGACCGCGAGGCCGGTGCGGGGTGCGTACCGCCCGACCCCGCGCGAAAGGCCGCCGCCCCGCCATGTTCTCGCCCGCCCGTACCGCTGCCGCCCTCCTCTGTGCCGCGCTGCTGGCCGGCCTCGGCGCCGGTCCCGCCCTGGCCGACGCCGGCCCGACCACGCCGGCCACCGCGCAGCCCGCCCCGGCGAAGAAGGCCGGCAGCGACTTCGGCACCCCCTGGGTGATCGGCGTCGGCCTGGTGGCCGGGATCGGCGGCGGCCTCTTCATCAGCATGAACCGCAAGCGCACCGGCTGAGACCCACCGGGGGTTTGCAGGCAGGCCCTAGGCTGCCGCAATGCACAGCGGCATGGCGCGGCTCCGGGACCTGGTCCGCCGGCACCCCGTCACGGTCGACGCCGTGCTCGCGGCGGTCGTCGGCGGCCTCACCGTCACCTTCGCCTGGCAGACCAGCCAGGACCTGCACGCCACGTACCACTTCCCGCCGTACGGAGCCTCGGCGATCGCCCTGACCCTGCTGGTCAACCTGCCGATCGCGGTCCGCCGCCGGTGGCCCTGGCCGGCCCTGCTGGCCTCCTGCCTGGGGCTGGCCGCCTACACCGCCGCCGGCAACGAGTCCTCGGAGAACCTCTGGGCACCGCTGCTGATCTTCTACACCGTGGCCCGTGCCCGGCAGCGGCGCGCCGTGAAGAGCGCGGCCGCCCTGACCTGGGGCCTGTGGAGCTGGAACGCGCTGGAGGTGCACGTCTCGCTGCTGTTCGCGGTGGGACAGGCCACGGTGGCCATCGGCATCGTCTGGTACTTCGCCGACGGGATGCGCAACCTGGGCCTGCGCAACGTGGAACTCGCCGACCTGACCGCCGAGTTGCGCGAGGAGCAGGCCGCCAGGGCGGTGCACGCGGTGACCGAGGAGCGGCTGCGGATCGCCCGCGAGCTGCACGACGTGCTGGCCCACCATCTCTCGGTGGTCGCCATGCAGGCCGGCGTGGCCCGCTTCGTGCTGGCCGCGGACCAGGCCACCGCGAGCAGCGCGCTGGACACCGTCGCGGACACCACCCGGCAGGCCCTGGACGAGATGCGCAGCCTGCTGCACCTGCTGCGGGTGGCACCCGACCGTGCCGCGGCCGAACCCGGCGACTACCTGCCCGCCCCCGGCCTGCGGATGCTGCCCGAGGTGCTCGACCGGCTGCGCGGCGCCGGCCTGACCGTCGAGCTGACCCGCACCGGCGAGCACCGCGAGCTGCCGCCCGGGCTGGACCTGGCCGCCTTCCGGGTGCTCCAGGAGTCGCTCACCAACACCCTCAAGCACGCCGGCCCCGCCGCCCGCGCCGAGGTCCACCTGCACTACGGCGAGCAGGCCCTGACCGCCCGCACCAGCGACGACGGCGGCAGCGGCCGGCTCGCCGTCGCCCCGGTCTCCGGCGGCCACGGCCTGATCGGCATGCGCGAGCGGATCAACCTCTACGGCGGCGAGCTGACCGCCGGCCCGCGCCCGACCGGCGGCTACGAGGTCCGCTTCACCGTCCCGATCGCACCGCCGGCCTGAGCCCGCACACCGGTCGACCGCGCTCCGGTCAGCCCTGCTTGGGCGCCGCCTGCTGGACCACCTCGAACGACCAGAGCGTCGACCCGGAGGCCGCCGGCCGCCGGCCCGCCTCCCCGGCCGGCCGGTGCGCGGCCTGCATCGTCCCGCTCATCCACGCCTGGAACGACTCCTCGTCCCGCCACCGGGTGTACACCAGGTACTGGTCGGTCCCCTCCACCGGCCGCAGCAGCTCGAACCACTCGAACCCGTCCGAGCCCTCCACCGCCCCGGCCCGCGAGGCGAACCGCTGCTCCAGCACCTCCCGCTGCTCGGCGGGCACGGTCAGCACATTGATCTTCACGACGCTGGGCACATGACACCTCTCGTTAAAGGGGCCCGACCTGGGCACCTCATCTTGACCACGTGCGAGCAGTCTCCTACATACGACAGTCCAAGAAGCGCGACGCAGCTGCCTTTCCTGTTCTGGAAAGGCAGGGTTCTTGACCGTGCGCCCGATGAGTCGGGAGCATCAGACGAGACAGCGGAGTCACCGCCCGTAGAGGGGGAAGACGTTGGCACTTGAGAAGCTGCTGAGCGACTGCCGGGAAGGTCCTTGCCCGACCCTGTGGCGCACCGAGGAAGGCAGGTACATCGTTCAGGGTTACAAGGTGCTCGACCCTGAGCGCCTGGCACAGCTCGGGCTGCCGGAGAACGAGACGGCCGTAGAGGTCACGGCCGAGCTGCTGGAAGGGTTCTTCGGTGCTGCTCGCGGGTGACGAGTTCAACCGGTTGTTTCAGCAATTCGAGTCGTCGGCCTTCAAGATGGAGACTCGGGATCGCTACAACGTTGACGGCGAGCGTGACGAGTTCAGGGCCTTCCTCGACGGAAAGGAAATGCCGGAAGACTGGGAAGACAGCCCCTGGGTCCGGTCCATGATCGAGGCAGGCAAGACCCTGCAACGGGTCCATATCCTGCGTTCCCCTCTCACGGACTACCTGCGGTTCGAACTCGGCTGGGGTTACGTCGGCAACCTTCGAGCCGGCGAAGACATCCGCATCATCGACCTCGCCGATCGGAATATTGCCGGACTGCCGGATCACGACTTCTGGCTGTTCGACGATGCAAAGGTCTACCGAATGCATTATGGCGATGATGACGAGTTCCTGGGTGCCGAGCCGCTGAGCCAGGACTCCCTGGAGAAGTACCGCGCCTATCGTGACACGTCATGGGAGAACGCGACGCCCTACAGCGAATACTGGCACGCTTGATCGAGAACAAAAGCTGGGGTCTGGGACAAGCCCTGCGGGCGCTTCGGACAGCATCGGGACTAACCGGTGGAACCGTCGCCCGTAGGGCTTCCATGTCTCCCGGGAAGCTCAGCAAAATCGAGAATGGCAAGACCCTGCCGACAGTGCAGGACGTAGACCTGATCCTGACTGCCCTTGAAGTGTCCGAGGAGGCCAAGGCCGAGTTCCTGGCTCAGGCTAGGTCGGCAGCCACCGAGGCCACGGCATGGCGCGTGCTCAGGCGCATGGGGCCTTGGAAGCACCAACAAGCCATCAAGGGCATTGAAGCCCAGACGATCACACTCAGACTGTTCCAGGGGCAGCTCATTCCTGGCCTGCTGCAAACACCGGAATACGTTACGGCCGTCTTCTCCCTCATTCCGGGCCAGTCGGCCGAATCCAAGGCCAAGGCCGTCACTGCCCGAATTGAGCGGCAGTCCACGCTGTACGACCCGGATAGAGAATTTTGCTTCCTGATCTGCGAGCACGTGTTGCGCTGGATCATCTGCGACCGGCTGGTCATGGCCATGCAGCTCGACCGCCTCGTGTCGCTGTCACGGCTACCCAATGTCAGGATTGGCATTTTGCCACTGAATCGCAGGATGCCGGAGTTTCCCATGACATGTTTCAGCCTCTACGACGACCGGATGGTGATCGTGGAGACCTTCCACTCGGAGATCACCACCAGAGACCCGAAAGACATGGAGACGTACGTCTCCATCTTCGAACAGTTCGCGTCGGCGGCCATATATGAGGATGACATGCGAACCCTGATCGAGGGAATCCGGGACGAGTTCTTGCAGTAACAGGAAAGGGCCTGGTTTCCCGTTCCGGCGGGTCTTACGTTGTTCTCTCACCCAGAGAGATCCGTGAGCCACCGGGAGCCAACATGCCCGCAGCAACGCAACCCGGTCCTCCGACCCGGCGTCGGAGGACGGTCAGTCCGGCGGAGCTGGCGGCCATTCAGGCGGACTATGACCCGCTGTTCTTCGAGAAGTCCACCAATGGGCTGCGTGGCACGCCTACGGATTGGCCGTTCTGCGAGTGCGACAGGGACTTCTGTCCGGACAAGGGCAAGGCCGACGGCAGCGCGCTGGGCCCGGCCCTCGGCCAATCGGTCTTGCCGGGGCTGACCGATGCCGCCTGAGACGGTCACCAAGCCCGGGGCACAGCAGGACTGTGCCGAATGCGCCCGCCTGGACGCCATGGCGAGGCAGGCCCAACGCGTCACCATCCCTGGTGGCTGGTACCGGGACGAGTCGGCCCTGACGGACATCCGGATCATGAGGGAGCATCACGCGCCGACGTGCCCGGCGCCCAGGGGTGGAGATGCCAACCATGGTTGAGCCCGCGCCGCCCTTGGCGCCCGCCCCATCGCCGCGGCGCTCAGAACGAGCGCCCCTCGCTGTGCGGGACGTGTTCGCCGAGGTCGCGGTCGGCGCGGTCGGGGCGGTCGCGTTCGTCGCCGCAGAGGGCGGAGCTGAGCCGGGTGAGCAGGTCGGCGAGGTCGGCGAACTGCTTCTCGTCCCAGTCGCCGAGGAGTTGGGAGAGCTGGGAGCGGCGGGCGGCGACCAGCTTCACGGCGACCGCCTCGCCGGCCTCGGTCAGCCGCAGTGGCAGGCCGTTGCGCAGGGCCAGGCCCTTGCCCTCGACCTCGCGGGCCGCGGCCTCCACCACGCTCGGTGGGACGATCTTGCGCTCGGCCAGTTCGGCCGGCTCCACCGAGCCCTGGCGGTGCATCTGGAGCACCAGCCAGCTGGCGGCCGGTTGCAGGTCCACCTGGGCCTCGGCGGTGATCCGGCGGTAGAGGTCGCGGCGCGCCTCGCGGGTGTTGAGCACCGCCAGGGCGCGGGCGATCTCGTCCACCGAGGAGCGCTCGACCGGGTTCATGCCGATCGACTCGCCGAGGTCGGGGGCGGTGACCGAGGCGCGCAGCGGCTGTTCCTGGACGAAGAGCGAGAGCAGGAAGGCGATGAAGGCCACCGGCGCGGCGTAGAGGAAGACCTCGGCGATCGAGCTGGCGTAGGCGTGCAGCACGTGGTGCCCGACCAGCGGCGGCAGGGTCTTGATCACCCGCGGGTCGGCGGTGATCTCGGCGACGTGGAAGCCGGGCGGCAGGGTGGCGCCGCGCAGCGCGTCGGTCAGCTTGTGGGTCAGCCCGGTGGTGAAGATGGTGCCGAAGATCGAGACGCCGAAGGAGGCGCCGATCGAGCGGAAGAAGGTCGCCGCGGCGGTGGCCGCGCCCAGGTCCTGGTAGCCCACCGAGTTCTGCACGATCAGCACCAGCACCTGGAGCACCAGTCCGAGGCCCAGGCCGAAGACCAGGAAGAAGAGGCTCATCACCAGGGTCGAGGTGGACTCGGTGAGCCGGGAGAGCAGGATCAGACCCACCGTCACCACGGCGGTACCGGCGATCGGGAAGACCCGGTAGCGGCCGGTGCGGGCGACGATCTGGCCGGAGCCGATCGAGGTGACCAGCATGCCGAGCACCATCGGCAGCATGTGCACGCCGGACATGGTGGGCGAGACGCCCTGCACCACCTGGAGGAAGGTCGGCAGGTAGGTGAGCGCACCGAACATCGCGAAGCCGACCACGAAGGAGATCACCGCGACCAGGCTGAAGGTCCGGGAGGCGAAGAGCCGCGGCGGCAGCACGGCCTCCGGCGCGCTCCGCTCGACCTGGACGAAGAAGACCAGCAGCACCAGGCCGAGCACGCCCAGGCCGATGATCCGCCAGGAGCCCCACGGGTAGCTGACGCCGCCGAGCGAGGTCATCAGCACCAGGCAGGTGGCCACCGCGGCGATCAGCACGATGCCGAGGTAGTCGATGCTGTGCTTGCGCTTGCTCTCCACGCTGTGCAGCACCGCGGCGATCACCACCAGGGCGACCACGCCGATCGGCAGGTTGATGTAGAAGACCCAGCGCCAGGAGAGCTGGTCCACGAAGAAGCCGCCGAGCAGCGGGCCGAGCACGCTGGTGGCGCCGAAGACCGCGCCGAACAGGCCCTGGTACTTGCCGCGGTCGCGGGGCGGCACCAGGTCGCCGACGATCGCCTGGGTCAGCACGATCAGGCCGCCGCCGCCCAGGCCCTGCAGGGCGCGGAAGCCGATCAGCTCGCCCATGTTCTGCGCCACGCCGCAGAGCGCCGAGCCGACCAGGAAGATCACGATGGAGGCCTGGAAGAACCGCTTCCGGCCGTACATGTCGCCGAGCTTGCCCCAGAGCGGGGTGGCCGCGGTGGAGGCCAGCAGGTAGGCGGTGACCACCCAGGACAGGTGCTCCAGGCCGCCCAGGTCGCTGACGATGGTGGGCAGCGCGGTGGAGACGATGGTCTGGTCGAGCGCCGCGAGCAGCAGCGCCAGCAGCAGGGCGCCGATCGGGACCCAGAGGTTGTGGACCTCCGCCTCCGGTGACCGCGGCGGTTCGGTCTCGACGGCCGGTTCCGCCATGGCAGGCCCTCCTCGGTGAGCTTCTGCGGGTCAGCTGATGATCAGTCCGGGTTCTCGCCATCATCGTGTCAGATTTGTCCGGGTTTGCCGGGGGTGATTGCGCCATTCGTAAGCCGGCCGCCCCTGTTGGCCCGTGGACGGGTCCTGCATAATCGGGCGCATTCCACCGCCGTCCACGCTCCAGGAGGACCGACCCATGCCGGGATTCGCCCACCCAGGCCCCGGCCAGAGTCCGCTCCCGGACCCCGACGTGACCGAGACCGCCGTGCTGCCGCTGCCGCACGTGGAGGGGCCGCCGCTGGTCCGCCCGTACGCGCCGGCGGCCGCCTTCCCCGAGGCGCCGCCGGCGGGCGCCGCGCCCGAGGACCCGTTCGCCACCACCGTGCTGCCCCCGGTGCCGCCGTCGGCGCCGCCCCTGGCCGGTCCGCCGGCGCAGCCGCCGTTCGCCGCGCCCTTCGCCCCGCCGGCCTTCCCGCCGCCCGGCTACCCGCACCAGCAGCCCCCCGGCTACCCCCACCAGCCACTGGGCGAGCCCCACCAGCCGCCGGGCGAGCCCCGGCCCCCGTTCCACGACCCGGCCGCCACCACCCTGCTCCCGCCGGTGCCCCCGGCGCCGCCGGCCGCCCCGCCCCGCGAGCTGGGACTCTTCCCGATCGCCGCCGAGCCCGCCGGACCCGCAGCGGCCCCCGGCCGCCGGGCCGCCGCCCGAAGAGCCAGGGGCCGCAGCAGACGTGGAGTCTTCGCGGCGGCCGGCGCCGGCGCGGTCGTGCTGGGCGTGGGCCTGGCCTTCGCGCTCTCCCCCGGCCAGCAGACGCAGCACGTGGCCGTGCCGGTGCTACCGACCGGCGCCGCCGACCCGAGCCCCTCGCCGACCGACACCCCGGCCCCCAGCACCGACGCCCCGAGCACCGCCCCCGCGACCACCGCCGCCCCCGCGCCGCGGCCCACCACCGCGAAGCCCGTCCCGAAGCCGGCCTCCCCCACGCCCGCCCGGACCACCGCCCCCGCCCCCGCACCCGTCACCACCGCGGCCGCCCCGCCGCCCACCCAGGCGCCCCCGACCACCGCCGCGCCGAGCACCAGTGCCCCGGCACCGTCGCCGACCCCGACCGCACTGGGCCCGGGCAGCACCGGTCCGGCGGTGACCCAGCTCCAGCAGCAGCTGTACCAGGCGGGCTGCGGCGGCCGGTTCCACCAGGGCGTCTACGACAACCGCACCAGCCAGGCGGTGCAGCAGTTCCAGTGGTCCAACGGGATCTCGGAGGACGGCGCCGGCCCGCAGACCCAGGCCGCCCTGGCCAACGGGGACACCTGCTGAAACGGTGACGCGTGCGGAACGGTGACACCTGCGGAAACGGGGACACCTGCGGAACGGCAGCACCTGCTGAAACGGTGACCCCGCCCTCGGCGCCCGGTCAGCCGGTGATCGCCCCGACCACGCTGACCCCCGCCAGCACCAGCATCGCCGCGGCCGCGACCCGGATGATCACCTTCATCGGCACCACCTGGAGCAGCTTCTGCCCGCCCAGGATCGCCAGCCCGCCGACCGCGCAGAGCGCCAGCCAGGCACCCAGGCCGACCGCGAGCGGGTCGGCGTACTTGGCGGCCAGGTTGGCGGTCATGATCTGGGTCAGGTCACCGAACTCGGCCACCGCCACCACCAGGAAGCTGGCCCCGGCCACCTTCCAGAAGCCGGTGGAGGCGGGCGCCTTCGCCTCGTGGCCCTCCTCGTCCTCCTTGTGCAGCAACAGCATCACCGCGCCGCCCAGGAAGAGCAGCCCGCTGACGCCCTCGACCCAGCGGTGCGGGAGCAGCGACAGCAGGCTGCCGGCGGCGAGCGCGAGTCCGACCTGCACGGCCATGGCCGCCGCCACGCCGGCGAAGACGTAGGCCGCGCGGTAGCGGGTACCGAGCATCAGCGCGGCCAGCGCGGTCTTGTCCGGCAGTTCGGCGAGGAAGATGATGCCGAACGTCACGGCGAACACGGTCAGGTCCATCGGAGTCCCTACGGTCGGGCTGCCCGGTGTCCGGCCCCGAAACGAAAAAGGAGACCTCGACCGAGCAGCGCTGGCAGATGATCACAGCACTGCGGCCGAAGGTCTCGCCGACACCCGGTGAGCGGATGTCCCGGGCGCCGGGCCTCCCGCGAGCGGGCTGGCCAGTATGTCGACGGTCCGGTGGAGGGCTACTCCCCTTCAACGCCTCCACTGTACCGGACGGCGCACCAGCCCCCGCCCGACCAGTTCCAGCACCACCACGATCGCCACCGCCTCCACCGCGAGCAGCGCGACCAGCACGAACAGCTGCACCGCGCCCGCGGCCACCGGGGAGGAGCCGCCCAGCAGCATGCCGACGAAGGCTCCCGGCAGCGTGACCAGGCCCACCGTGCGGGTCTGGTCCAGGGCCGGCACCAGCGAGGTGGCGGCGGCGGTCCGGCAGATCTCCAGCCGGGCCTCGCGGTCCTCGAAGCCGAGCGCGAGGGCGGCCTCCACCTCGCCGTGCCGCTGGGTCAGCTCGTCCAGTGCCCGGCGGCCGGCCAGCGAGGTGGCGCTGAGCGCGCCGCCGATCAGGATGCCGGCCACCGGCACGACGGAGAGCCCCTTGGCCGGCAGCAGCCCGCTGCCGAGCAGCAGCACCAGCACCGGCAGCACGCCGCCGGCGATCGGGGCCGCCGCCCAGGCCCAGCTCCAGCCGGGCTCGTCGGTGATCCGCCGGCCGGCGGTGCGCACCGCCACGGTGAACATCACCAGCACGAAGAGCGCGGTCGACCAGAGCGCGTGCACCACCCAGGTGATCACCAGGGCGACCGCGGCGAGCTGCACCACCGCCCGCGCCCCGGCCCGCGCCACGTCGCGGCCGTACCCGAGCATCCCGCGGCCGGCCACCAGGACCGCCGCCACCAGCAGCACCGCCATCGCCGCCCCGAGCATCGGGGTGGCCGGCAGCAGCTGCCCCGACCCGGAGCCGGCGAGCCGCACCACCAGGCCCGGCACCGCCGGCCCGGGTATCGGCACCGCCGGGCTCAGATCCACGTGGTGAACCACATCCGGTCCGACCAGCCGGTCATCGGGATCACCTCGGCGGTGTAGAGCGGCAGGAAGTAGAGGAAGCACCCCATGATCGCCAGCACGATCGCGCCGGCCGCCACGCTGCCGATCGCCCGCCGCCGCGCAGTGACGCCGGGCGGGCCGATCATCGCCCCGAGCATCTGGGCGATCGCCAGGCAGAGGAAGGGCACCAGGATGACCATGTAGAACGAGAAGATGGTGCGCTGCTGGAACTGGAACCAGGGCAGGTAGGTGGCGGCCACGCCGCAGAGCACCGCGCCGGAGCGCCAGTCCCGCCGGAAGAACCAGCGGTACAGCAGGTAGAGCAGCGCGAAGCAGGCGGTCCACCAGAGCAGCGGGGTGCCGATCGCCAGGATCTGGGTGGTGCAGCCGCCGGTGTCGGTGCAGCCGCGCTGGCCGACCGAGACCGGCTGCCAGTACATGCTCACCGGGCGGCCCTGGACCAGCCAGCTGAACGGGTTGGACTGGTAGGTGTGCGGGGTGGTGAGGGTGGTGTTGAACCGCCACATCTCCGACTGGTAGTGCCACCAGCTGCGCAGCGCGGCGGGCACCAGCCCGGAACGGCCGTCGGCCCAGTGCCGGTCGTAGCCGCCGCTGCTGGCGAACCAGCCGGTCCAGGAGGCCAGGTAGGTGGCGGCGCCGAGCAGCACGGTCGAGCCGAAGGCGGGCAGCGCGTCGTGCCGCAGCATCGACCGGACCGGGAAGCGGGCACCGGCGGCCCGTCGCCCGGCCTGGTCCCAGAGCACGGTGAGCAGGCCGAAGGCGGCCAGCACGTAGGCACCGTTCCACTTCACCGAGCAGGCCATGCCGAGCAGCAGCCCGGCCGCCAGCCGCCAGGGGCGCAGGCCGAGCCGGACCGTGTTGCCGTCCACGCCCGGTTCGGCGAGCCTGGCCCGCACCCGGTCGCGGTCGATCAGCAGGCAGCCGAAGGCGGCCAGCACGAAGAAGCCCAGCACGCCGTCGAGCAGCCCGGTGCGGCTCATCACGAACTGCAGGCCGTCCACCGACAGCAGCAGCGCGGCGGTGCAGCCGATCAGGGTGGAGCCGAAGAGCCGGCGGCCGATCCGGGCCAGCATCAGCACCGACAGGGTGCCGAGCAGGCAGACCATGAACCGCCAACCGAACGGGTCGAGCCCGAAGGCGGCCTCGCCGATCGCGATCACCCACTTGCCGAGCGGCGGGTGGGCGATGAAGGCACCGGCCGACTCGAGCGGGATGCTCTGCGGGTGGCCCAGGATCTGGTCGTTGGCGGTGGACGGCCAGACGCCCTCGTAGCCCTGGTGCAGCAGCGACCAGGCGTCCTTGGGGTAGTAGGTCTCGTCGAAGACGAAGGCCCGCGGGTAGCCGAGGTTCCAGAACCGCAGCACGCCGGCGAAGAGCGCGACCGCGATCGGGCCGAGCCAGCCGGCGTGCCGGACCAACCAGGGCACCCGCGCGTTCAGTGCCGGCAGCAGGGACGGGCGGGCCGGCGGCGCTTCCGCTACCGCCGGCCGCTCGGTGACCGCTGTCTCTGCCATGTCCCCACCGCTGTCGACTGGATGATCGGATCGCCGTCGACTCTAGGCGGCGGCGAACTCCCCCGTCACCCTCTCATGCCGCGGTCTGCAGCTCACGGACCGGCACGACCACCGGGGCGGGCGCCGCGGCGTTGTCCTGCGCCGGGGTGAGGTGGTGGCGCAGCCGCACCGCCAGCACGATGATCAGCAGCGTGCAGCCGGTCATCGCCGCCAGGTAGAGCGGCCAGGTGCCGGAGCCGACCAGCAGCACGCCGACCGCCGGGCCGACCGCGATCGCGGTCTGCTTGACCAGGGCGAAGGCCGAGTTGTAGGTGCCGAGCAGGCGGGCCGGGGCCAGGTCGGCGACGATCGGGCCCAGGGTCGGGGCCAGCAGCGACTCGCCGGCGCCGAACAGCACGTAGATCGAGACGATCGCCACGGTGGCCGCACCGGCCTGGTCGCGGATCAGGCCGGCCAGCAGCGCGGCGGCCCAGGCGCCGAGCCAGATCACGCCGGTGGCGGCCATCGCGGTGGTGCGGCGGCGCCGGGCGGTGACCCGCACCATGATCATCTGGAGCACCACGATGGTCAGCGCGTTGGCGCCGATCGCCATCCCGAGGGTGGCCGGGGCGGTCTTCACCGTGTCGGTGGCGAAGGCCGCCACGCCCGACTCGAACTGGCCGTAGCAGGTGAAGAAGATCAGGCCGGCAAGCAGGCAGAGCCGCAGCATCGCCTTGTCCGCGGCCAGCGCGCGCAGCCCGCTGCGCTGCCCGGCGCCCGCCTCGGTGACCAGCACCGGGGCCGGACGGGGGATCCTGGCGGTGCCGGTGACGGCGGCCAGGCCGAGGAAGGTCAGCGCCTCGATGGTGAACAGTCGGGTCAGGGTGGCCGGGTCGCTGGGGTCCACGATCTGCCCGCCGACCAGGGCGCCGATCCCCATCCCCAGGTTGACCAGGGTGAACTGCAGTGCGAAGGCGTGCGAGCGGGTCTTGGCCGTGGAGCACCGCACGACCATGGTGGCCAGTGCCGGCTGGCAGGTGGTGACCCCGCCGCCGAACAGGAAGGAGGCGATCAGCAGCCCGGTGGTGGTGCTCGCCTGCCCGAAGGAGAAGGCGCCGGTGGCGGCCAGCGCGCAGCCGGCCAGCAGCACCGGGCGCGGCCCGTACCGGTCGATGCCGCGACCGGCGAACGGCAGCACCACGAGGGCGGCCAGCGCGAAGACGGTGAAGACCGCACCGGCGGCCAGCGAACCGAGCCCGCGCACCTGGTCCACGTAGACGAACATGTACGGCATCGTGAAGCCGCTGCCGAAGGCGCTGAGCGCGTTGCCCAGCTGGACCCGGCGCAGGGTGCCCCCCGCGCCCTGCTTCTGCATCTGCTGCTGCTTCTGCTGCTTCATGGAGACACCCCTTCGAAGGTCTAGGCAGCGGATCTTTAGACCCGCAAGATTTCAGAGCTAAAGTCTATGGACTGGAAGAGTGTCGTGTCAAAGGCTTAACGGCTGCAGCGGAGCGTGGGACACTAAGGCCCATGACCGCACCCAGGCCCGCTCCGGAGACCGGCACAGAGCTGGACATCGCCGAGCAAGTGGCCATCTACCAACGGGAATTCCCCACCGTTGACCCCCAGGTGGAGACCATCGTCTCCAGCCTGTCGCGGGTCTCCCGGCGGATGGGGGTGGCCTACGACCGGCAACTGACTGTGCTCGGGATCACGGCCGCCGAGTGGGAGGTGCTCAAGGCCCTGGTGGTGGCCGGCAGCCCCTACCGGCTGGGCCCCGGCGAGCTGGCCAAGCGGCTCGGCCTGACCCCGGCGGCGATGACCCACCGGATCGACCGGATGGTCACCGAGGACCTGGTCACCCGGGAGCGCGACGAGACCAACCGGGTCCGCGTGATCATCGGACTGACCGAGAACGGCCGCGACAAGTGGCTGGAGTCGATGCGGATGGCCGCCGTCTTCGAGGAGGAGTTGCTCCAGGACGTCGCCGCCGAGGAACGCTCGGCGCTCTGCGGGCTGCTCGGGCGGATGCTCACCCGCCTGGAGACCGGCACCGGCTGAGCCCGCCGCGCGGTCCGGTGAGCCCGCCGGGCCGGCCCACGCCCGGTGGCCACCCCCAGCCGGCGTGGCCGGGTGGCGGGGCACCCCGGGCGGCGGCAGGGTGTGGGAGGGGACGCGAAACCCGCTGTCCGGACCACACTCCGCACGCCTGGAGGCGACAACCCATGCCCGTGGTCAGCACTCCCTACCCGCCCGGCACCCCGTGCTGGGTCGACCTGATGGCCCCCGACCCGCAGGCGGCCATCGACTTCTACAAGGACCTGTTCGGCTGGCAGGGCGAGCGCGGCCCCGACGAGTTCGGCGGCTACGCGGTGTGCACCCTGAACGGCAAGCCGGTCGCCGGCATCGGGCCGGCGATGGCGATGGGCGACAACCCGCCGCCGCCCACCGTCTGGACCACCTACCTGGCCAGCGCCGACGCCGACGCCACCGCGACCAAGGTCGCCGAGCACGGCGGCACCCTGCTCTTCCCGGTGATGGACGTCGGCACGGTGGGCCGGATGTTCGTCGCGCTCGACCCGACCGGCGCGGCCTTCGGCGTCTGGCAGGCCGTGGACTTCGGCGGCGCGGAGATCGTCAACGAGTCCGGCGCGGTGATCTGGAACGAGCTCAACACCTCGGACGTGACGGCCGCCACCGCCTTCTACAAGCCGGCCCTCGACATCGACATCTCCCCCGCCCCCGAGATGCCCGGGTACAGCATGCTCAAGGTCGGCGGCAAGGACGTCGGCGGCGCCCAGGGGCTCGACAACCACCCGCCGGGCACACCCTCGCACTGGGGCACCTACTTCGCGGTGGACGACGTGGACAGCACGGTCGACGCCGCGGTGAAGGCCCGCGCCTCGGTGCTCCTCCCCGCGACGGACACCCCGGTCGGCCGGATCGCCGCCCTGCGGGACCCGCAGGGCGCGCCGTTCTCGATCATCGCCCCCAAGCCGCCGCAGGGCTGAGCCGGGCGGCCCGCGGCACCGCGGGTCCGCACGTCCCGCCGCGCAGCGCGAGCCCCTGGGCCACCGTCAGAGTCAGGGCTCTGACGGTGACTCAGGGGCTCCCTGCACCTGATCATCAAAAATGGCCTAGACCAACCCCGGGGTCAAGGGCCACCGGCACGTTTGAGGCCCCGTTAAGGTTCACAACTTCGCATATCAACCAAAGTCCGCCTCAGGATGTAGTCCCACTGCATCTGGCGTCGCAGTCCGGCCCCGCACGGCTCCTCCTCACGCGGCTCGTGACGGCGCAGGGCGCCCCCTAGCGTGGAGGCGTCGCCTGTCCCCCCTCGCCCGAGGATCGGAAATGATCGAAGCCGTCGGCCTGACCAAGCGCTACGGCCCCAAAACCGCAGTCCACGACCTGAGTTTCAGCGTCCGCCCCGGCATCGTGACCGGCTTCCTCGGCCCGAACGGCGCCGGCAAGTCCACCACCATGCGGATGCTGCTCGGCCTGGACACCCCCAGCGCCGGCCACGCCACCATCAACGGCCGCCGCTACGCCGACCACGCCGCCCCGCTGCGCGAGGTCGGCGCGATGCTGGAGGCGCGTGCCATCCACACCGGCCGCAGCGCCTTCAACCACCTGCTCGCGCTGGCCGCCACCCACGGCATCCCGCGCTCCCGGGTGGACGAGGTGATCGACCTGGTCGGGCTGCGCCAGGTGGCCCGCAAGCGGGCCGGCGGCTTCTCGCTCGGCATGGGCCAGCGCCTGGGCATCGCCTCCGCGCTGCTCGGCGACCCCGCCACGCTGATCCTCGACGAGCCGGTCAACGGCCTCGACCCCGAGGGCATCCTGTGGATCCGCAACCTGCTCAAGTCGCTGGCCGCGGAGGGCCGCACGGTGCTGGTCTCCTCGCACCTGATGAGCGAGATGGCGCTGACCGCCGAGCACCTGATCGTGATCGGCCGCGGCCGGCTGATCGCCGACACCTCGGTGGCCGACTTCACCGAGCAGGCCTCGCGCGGCGGCGTGCTGGTCCGCACCCCGGACTCGGTCCGGCTCGGCGAGCTGCTGCGCGAGCTGCCCGGCCTGTCCGTCACCGAGGGCGAGGACGCCCGGGTGCTGCACGTGGACGGCACCGACAGCGAGCGGATCGGAAAGCTGGCGGCCGAGCACGGCCTGACGCTCTTCGAGCTGACCCCGCAGAAGGCCTCGCTGGAGGAGGCCTTCATGGAAATGACCAAGGACGCCGTCGAGTACGACGCCCACGTCGCCCCCCGCACGCTGGTCCAGGAGCCCGCCGCATGAGCACCGCCACCGCCACGCCCGCCCCCACCAGCCCGGCCGCGTCCCGGTCCGCGGTGGGCGGCTCGGTCACCCTGCCCCGGGTGGTCCACGCCGAGTGGATCAAGTTCCGCACGCTCCGCTCGACCTACTACACGCTGATCGCCGCCGTGATCTTCATGATCGGCTTCGGCCTGCTCGCCTGCTACGGCGCGATCGACCACCTGAACCACCCCGACGTGCGCGACCGCGCCTTCCAGATCAACGCGGCCGACCGCAGCCTGCGCGGCTACCTGGCCGCCCAGTTGGCCGTCGGCGTGCTCGGCGTGCTGGTGGTCAGCGGCGAGTACAGCACCGGCATGATCCGCGCCTCGCTCTCCGCGGTGCCGCGCCGGCTGCCGGTGCTCTGGGCCAAGGCTGCGGTCTTCGGCGCGGTGACCCTGGTGGTCACCACGGCCACCGCGTTCGTCGCCTTCTTCGGCGGCCAGGCCGTGCTCTCCGGCAACCACGTGCAGACCACGCTCTCGGCCACCGGGGTGACCCGCACGGTGCTCGGCACCGCGCTCTACCTGACCGCGATCGGCATCCTCGCGGTCGCCATCGGCGCGCTGATCCGCAACACCGCCGGCGGCATCGCCGCGGTCTTCGGCCTGCTGCTGGTGCTGCCCACCCTGGTCGAGGTGCTCCCGGCCAACTGGAGCAGCCACATCGGCCCCTACCTGCCCGGCGCGGCCGGCCAGGCGGTCGCCACCCTCAACCCGGACCCCGGCACGCTCGCCCCGTGGACCGGCTACGGCGTGCTGTGGATCTACGTGGTCGCCGCCCTGATCGGCGCGGCCGCGGTGCTCAAGCGACGGGACGCCTGATCCCGCCCGGCGGGTCGGCGGTCATCCGGTGCTCATGTTCCCGGTGCACAATGGCGCGATGACCACGCTCGACCGGCTCCCGACGGCCCTCGGGCGACGCTTTCCCCGCGTCGCCTGGGGGCTGGCGGCGTTGCGCGGGTGGCTGCTGGACGAGCGCTACCCGGTCGCCGTCGACCTGGTCTTCGCGCTGGCCGTGCTGGCCCTCACCAGCGTGGCGCACGGGCGCGACCTGCACGGGCACCCCTGGGCGCTGGTGATCGAGATCGCGCTGACCGGCCCGCTCACCTTCCGCCGCCGGGCCCCGCTGACCGTCTTCGGCGTGATCGCCGGCGTCGCCTTCGTGCAGTGGCTGACCTACCAGGCGATGCCCGCCGACATCGCGGTGCTGCTCGCCCTCTACACGGTGGCCGCGCACAGCTCGCGCCGGATGACCCTGCTCTCCTACCTGGTCGCCGAGCTCGGCGTGGTCCTGCTGGTCTCGAACCTGCGGCACGTGGTCACCCCGGTGGACCCGGTGGAGATCTGGATCCGGGCCGCCTTCATGCTCTCCGGCGCCACCACCGCCGCCGCCGTGCTCGGCCTCAACGTCCGGGCCCGCCGGGCCCAGCTGCGGGCGCTGCGCGAGCGGGCCCGCGAACTGGAGCACCAGCGCGACCAGCAGGCCGCGCTCGCGGTCGCCGAGGAGCGCTCCCGGATCGCCCGCGAGATGCACGACATCGTCACCCACAACCTCTCGGTGATGGTCGCGCTCGCCGACGGCGCCGTGTACGTCAACCCGATCTCCCCGGAGAAGGCCACCGCGGCGATGCGCCAGTCCGCCGAGACCGGCCGGCAGGCGATCACCGACATGCGCCGCTTCCTCGGCGTGCTGCGCGCCGACGAACCGGACGCGCTGCGCCACCCGCAGCCGGGCCTGGGCCAGTTGGCGGCGCTGACCGCCCAGGTGCGGGCCGCCGGGCTGCCCACCGAGCTGCGGCTCACCGGCCCGGCCGGCGCCGTCTCCCCCGGCGCCCAGCTGACCGTCTACCGGCTGGTCCAGGAGTCGCTCACCAACACCCTCAAGCACACCGCCCCCGGGGCCCGGGCCGAGGTCACCGTGGTCTGCTCGCCGGGCAGCGTCTCGATCGAGGTCCGCGACGACGGCCGGGCGCTGCGCCGCCCCGCCGGCGACCCGCTCGGCGAACCCGGCCACGGCCTGTCCGGGATGCGCGAGCGGGTCGCCGCCTACGGCGGCGGGCTCAGCGCCGGCCCGCTGCCGCAGGGCGGCTGGCGGGTCACCGCCACCCTCGACCTCGGCCCCGAGGACCCCGGCCCCGAACCGGCCCCAGCCCCCGCCCCGGCCGCCGAGCCCGCCGCGCTTCCCGAGTCCGAGGAGAGCCCCCGATGACCATCCGCGTCCTGCTGGTCGACGACCAGCCGCTGCTCCGGGTCGCCTTCACCCTGGTGCTGGACTCCCAGCCGGACCTGGCGGTGGCGGGCGAGGCCGAGGACGGCGCCGGGGCGGTGCGGATGGTCGGCGAGCACCGGCCCGACGTGGTGCTGATGGACGTCCGGATGCCCGGCATGGACGGCATCGAGGCCACCCGCCGGATCGTCGAGGAGTTCCCCGACACCAAGGTGCTCATCATGACCACCTTCGACCTGGACGAGTACGCCTTCGCCGGGCTGCGGGCCGGCGCCTCCGGCTTCCTGCTGAAGAACGCCCAGCCGGCCGAACTGCTCAGCGCCATCCGCAGCGTGGCGGCCGGCGACGCGGTGGTGGCCCCGCGGATCACCCGCCGACTGCTGGACACCTTCGCCTCCCAGCTGCCCGCCGACGGCGGCGCCCCGGACCGCGCCGAGAGCGCCGTCGAGGTGCTCACCACCCGCGAACGCAGCGTCCTGGTCCAGGTCGCCCGCGGCCTGTCCAACGCCGAGGTCGCCGCCGAACTCTTCCTCGCCGAGGCCACGGTGAAGACCCACGTCAGCCGCATCCTGCTGAAGCTCGGCCTGCGCGACCGGGTCCAGGCCGTGGTCTTCGCCTACGAGAACCGACTGGTGCGGCCGACCTGAGGACTGGCGCTCAGAGCCGGTCGATGGCGGTGAGGTCGATGTCCACGGGGTAGGGGACGGTGGTCTCCAAGCGGTCGTGGAAGATGCCCGTCAGCGAGTAGCCTTCGGCGGCCGGGTCCAACTCGTAGACGTAGACGACGGGATACTCGTTCTCGTCCTCTTCCACCCGCCAGAAGTGCGGGATCCCGGCCCGGGCGTACTTGCGCGGCTTGACCTCACGGTCACGGATCCGCGAGTCCGGAGAGACCACCTCGACGGCGAGCAGCACGTCGGCGGCCTGGAATCCGGTCTGTTTCCGGCCGGCCCGGGCGGCGGTGGCCCGGATGACCACGATGTCAGGCTCAGGGCGGTCACGCTCCCCCAGGGTGACCGTCATTTCACGAGTCACCCTGGCGTCGTCCGGTGCGCTGGCCCGCAGACTCGTCTCCAACAGGGACATTGCCAGAGAGTGGAAGTACTTCTGCGGACTCACGAAAATCAGGCTCCCGTCGAGCAACTCCGTGTGCGGCGGGAGGTCGGGCAGGCGGTCGAGGTCGTCAGCGGTGAACCCGTCCACCGGCGGGCGCAGCCAGTCGGGTACGGCAGTCATGGTTCCTCCCATGGGGCGATCCTCACCGACACCGCCAGGCTAGCGGGCGGGAACGCCACCCGGGCCACCCTTCCGGGTGAGTCCCCCGCTCAGTACCGCAGGGCGTTGTCGACGCCGGCCGTGACGGTGC
This sequence comes from Kitasatospora sp. LaBMicrA B282, assembly GCF_050325825.1. NCBI lineage: Bacteria > Bacillati > Actinomycetota > Actinomycetes > Kitasatosporales > Streptomycetaceae > Kitasatospora > Kitasatospora sp. LaBMicrA B282. The sequence goes on along the minus strand of NZ_JBNQTI010000041.1, from coordinate 30,791 downwards.
CGGTGAGCGGGAGGTTGCTGGTGGCCGTGGCGGTGGCCGTGCTGCCCGGTTGGACGGGTGGGACCTGGACGACCGTGACGTCCAGGAGCTTGCCGCCGCTGTCCTTGAAGTCCACCTGGATCGTGTAGCGCTCGGCGCCGGACTGGTGGTTGGTCACGGTGAGCGGGACCTGGACCCGGTGGTCCGAGGCCGGGGCGACCGCGCCCAGGGTGACGTCGGCGGTGGCGTCCAGCCCGCTGGTGGCGCCGGCCACGGCGGAGGCGGCGGCCGACTGGGCGGAGGCCAGGGCCGAGGCGGCGGAGGAGGAGAGGCTGTTCGCCGCGGAGGCGGCCTGGGAGATGGCGGAGGCGGCGCCGGACTGCAGCGCGGAGGCGGCCGAGCCGGCCGCGCCGCTCGCCACGGAGGCCGCGGCGCCGCCCTTGGCGCCGGAAGAGCAGCCGGCCACCGACAGCACCGCCCCGATCGCGAGGGCGAGCGGGGCGGCGGTCGTGCGGTGGAGGTCCATGGCCTCACCCTGGGTGCGTGCGGTCGCCCCCGCCAGCGGGGCGGCGCAGCCGGGTGAGGGGGCGTCAACCGGCCTCGGTCAGAGGCCGAGGCCCAGGTAGATCGCGCTGCCGGCGCCGGCCAGCATGCAGTAGACCGCGAACGGGGTCATGCTGCGGTTCTCGAAGTACTTGGTGAGGAAGCGGACCGAGATGTAGCCGGCCACGAAGGCGCAGAGCGAGCCGACCAGCATCGGGCCGCGCAGCCCGGCGTTCTCCGGCTTGAGCAGCTCGGGCATCTTGAGGATGGCGGCCGCGCCGATCACCGGGGTGGCCAGCAGGAAGGCGAAGCGGGCGGAGTCCTCGTGGTTGAGGCCGCGCAGGATGCCGGTGCTGATGGTGACGCCGGAGCGGCTGATGCCCGGCAGCAGGGCGAGGATCTGGGCGGCGCCGATCCAGGTGCCCTGGCGCATGCCCATCTTCGCCAGCCGGCGGTCCGACTCGACCGCCGGGTCCACGCCCGGGGTGTGCGCGAGCTGCTGGCCGGCGCGGCGGCGGCCACCGCCGCCGCGGCGCAGCCGGTCGGCGCCGAGCAGCACGAAGCCGTTCAGCGCCAGGAAGCAGGCCGCGACCACCGGGTTGCCGAGCGCGTTGCGCAGCGCCTTCTCGGCGACCAGGCCCACCAGGCCGACCGGGATGGTGCCGCAGATCAGCAGCCAGGCCAGCCGCTGCTCGCTGGTCTGGATCCGGCGCTCGCGTATGGAGCTGAACAGCCCCCGCACCACCCGGACCCAGTCCTTGCGGAAGAACACCACCAGGGCCAGCGCGGTGGCCATGTGCAGGGCGACCAGCACCGACAGGTACGGCGAGTTGGGCGTGGTGAGGTTGAGGTCGTTCTTGACGCTCCCCCCGATCAGCGCCGGGATCAGGATGCTGTGACCCAGGCTGGAGACGGGGAAGAGCTCGGTGACGCCTTGCAGCAGGCCCACGCCGATGGATTCCGGGTAGGTCAGGGACATCGCACACCTTCAGCACTGGTACGGGGGTCTCGGAGAGCGCCAGCGTACCGAGGCGTGCGGACACGACCTCAGGCCCCTCCCCGCGAGAACGTACTACACATCTGTAGACGCCAAGCGGGTCGGGGCCGGAATTCACCAGCCGGTTCCCGGGCCGTCACCCGGGCTCGTCCCCGGCCGCTACTCGGGCTCCCCCTCCATCGCCCGGGCGGCCGCGTCGCGCAGCCCGCGCTCGCGCTTGCAGACCACCGAGAAGGCGCCGAACGCCGCCGCCCCGAAGGCCAGCACGCCGAGCCAGGGGCGGTTCAGCCGGTGGCCGGTCAGCTGGTCCAGCGAGAGCCGTCCCGGCCCGGCGATGCCCAGCGAGAGGCCGCAGACGCCGAGCAGCGCCGGGTACTCGTAGCCGCCCTTGGTGACGAAGAAACCGTGCGGGAAGTGCACCGCGGCGGCGCCCACCATGGTGCCGGCCACCACCGGCCCGGCCACCGGGGTCGCCAGCCCGGCGATCAGCAGTGCGCCGCCGCCCGCCTCGCCGAGGCCGGCCGCCAGCGCGCTCTGCCCGCCGGGCTTGAACCCCATCGCCTCCATGCCCTGCGCGGTGCCCTCCAGGCCACCGCCGCCGAACCAGCCGAAGAGCTTCTGGGTCCCGTGAGCGAAGAGCACGCCGCCGACGGCGGTGCGCAGGGCGAGCAGCCCGAGGTCGGTGCGGTTCACGCAGCAGCCCATGTCGTCCTCATCTCCTCTGTCGCTGCCTCCCATCCCAGCCGACCCTCCGGCGCTCCTCGACCGGGGACGGGCCATCCGGGGGACGCCCGCGGAGCCGGGACGGGTGGTCTCGCCCATGCTGGGGGCATGTCGGTCCTGAACCTGAGCAGCACCTTCGTCACCTTCTTCGCCGTGGTCGGCCCGCCCAAGGTGCTGCTGGCCTACGCCCAGCTGAGCCGCACCCGCAGCCTGCCGGAGATGCGCCGGCTGGTCGGGGTCAGCTCGCTGCTGGCCGCGTTCGTCGGGGTGCTGATGGCGTTCCTGGCCGATGCGGTGACCAACTTCTTCCACGTCAGCGACGAGTCGCTGCAGCTGGCCGGCGGGGTGATCTTCTTCATCTACGCCGTCGGGCTGGTGCTCGGCCTGCACCTGGGCGGTGGGGGCGACGACGACGAGCAGGCGCTGACCAACCCGCTGGCCGAGGGGGTGCGCGAGCTGCTGCTGCCGTACGTGGCGAGCCCGCTGGCGATGACCGCGGTGCTGGTGGAGTCGCTGACCAAGGAGGGCTGGGGCTGGCGGTTCACGGTGTCCGGCGCGTACCTGGCGGTGGTGGCGATCAACCTGGTCAGCGTGCTGGTGCTGGCCCCGCTGCTGATGCGCACCCACCAGACCTCGCTGGAGGTGCTCTCCCGACTGCTCGGGCTGCTGCTGGCGGCGGTCGGCGTGGAGCTGTTCCTGCAGGGGCTGGCGGGGCTGGGGGTGCCGCTGACCAAGTCGGGCGGGTACTAGCCCGGCCGGCGACCTGGGCTCAGGGCGGGGTGACCGCCCGCCACGGCACCGGGCTGGAGAGGATCATCGAGCTGCTCGGCTGTCCGTAGGCCGCCAGCCGGTCGATCAGCGCCTCGAACTGCACCATCTCCGGCACCGCGACCAGCAGCACGCAGCAGGCCCCGCCGGTCACCCGGTGCAACTGCAGCACCTCGGGCCACTCGGCCACCGTGGGGTCGCGCAGCACGCAGCGCGGCCCGTAGCACTGCACCTGCACCAGCGCCGTGATCGGCAACCCGGCGCGGGCCAGGTCGACGTGCGCGTGGTAGCCGCGCAGCACGCCGTCCGCCTCCAGCCGGCGCACCCGCTCGGCGACGGCCGGCGCGGAGAGGCTGACCCGGCGGGAGAGCTCGTTGTAGGAGAGCCGCGCATCGGCCTGCAGCTCGGCCAGCAGGCGGCGGTCCAGGGCATCGAGGGCCATGGCAGGACGGCTCCTTTCCGGGCGGCAGGCGGGAACGGGGAAACTCCTTGCGAACGCAAGGCCAGGGCGCTGATCAGGGCGTCAATGCCCATTCAAGAGCGCGGTCGCCCGCCGCACAATAGTCCCCACCTGCCACCGAGGGGGAACGAGACCAATGGCCCGGCCCAGTGTCCAGACGCCTAACCTGGCGTTCGACCGCACCCGTGACCTCGCCGACCCGGCGACCACCGGTGCCACGCCGTACGAGCGGTACGCCCGCCTCGACGTGCTGCACACCCTGCAGCAACCGCGCAGCTCGGTGGAGGCCGAGCTGTCCTTCATCGTCGCCACCCAGGTGATGGAGCTGCTCTTCGACCTGCTGCGGCACGAGTGGCAGCTGGCCCGGGGCGCGCTGCGGGCCGACGACCTGCCGGCCGCGGTGGCCGCGCTGCGCCGCGGCGCCAACGTCCAGGACGTGCTGAACAACTCCTGGGACCTGCTGGCCACGCTGACCCCGGTGGAGTTCAGCGCCTTCCGCCCGGTGCTCGGCGAGGCCTCCGGCTTCCAGTCCTCCGCGTACCTGAAGCTGGAGTTCCTGCTCGGCAACAAGTCCGAGCGGCTGCTGGGGATGTACCAGGAGGTGCCGGCCACCCAGCAGGAGCTGGCCCGGGCGCTGGCCGAGCCGAGCCTGTACGACGAGGTGGTGGCCCTGCTGGCGCGCCGCGGCTTCCCGGTCGCCGCCGAGGTCGCCACCTCCCGGTACCAGCCGAGCGAGGCCGTCGAGGCCGCCTGGCACACCGTCTACACCGACCCGCGGCACACCGAACTGGTGCTGCTGGCCGAGGCGTTGCTGGACACCGCCGAACGGGTCTCGCGCTGGCGCCAGCGGCACTACGCTGCGGTGAAGCGCTCGATGGGCGCCAAGCCCGGCACCGCGGGCTCCAGCGGCCTGAGCTGGCTGAAGGCCGCGGCCGACCAGGACGTCTTCCCCGAACTGTGGACCGTGCGAGGAGTGTTGTGAGCGAGCCCCGAGTGCAGGTGCCGAGCTCCCGCGAGCAGTGCCTGGCGCTGGACGCGACCGATCCGCTGGCGGCCTTCCGGGCCGAGTACCTGCTGCCCGAGGGCGCCGTCTACCTGGACGGCAACTCGCTCGGCGTGCTGCCCGCCCGCACCCCCGAGACGGTGCGCCGCACCGTCGAGCAGGAGTGGGGCCAGGACCTGATCACCAGCTGGAACAAGCACGGCTGGACCGAGTTCCCGTACACCCTGGGCGACCGGATCGCGCCGCTGGTCGGCGCCGGCCCCGGCGAGGTGGTGGTCTGCGACAGCGTCTCGGTCAACCTGTTCAAGCTGCTCACCGCCGCGCTGCGGCTGCGCCCCGGCCGGCGCACGGTGCTCGGCGAGCGGGACTCCTTCCCCACCGACCTCTACATCGCCGAGGGCGTCACCGGGCTGTTCGAGGGCGGGCGCAGTGTGCTGCTGCCCTCGGTCGACGACCTGGACGCCCACCTGGACGACAGCGTGGCCGTGGTGGTGCTCTCCCAGGTGGACTACCGCACCGGCCGGCTGCTGGACATGGCGGAGATCACCGCGCGGGTGCACCGGGCCGGCGCACTGATGATCTGGGACCTCTGCCACTCGGCCGGCGCGCTGCCGATCGACCTGACCGCCTGCGACGTGGACTTCGCGGTCGGCTGCACCTACAAGTACCTGAACGCCGGCCCGTGCGCGCCGGGCTTCCTGTACGTCGCGCCGCGCCACCAGGAGGTCGCCGAACAGCCGCTGACCGGCTGGTTCGGGCACGCCGAGCCGTTCGCCTTCGAGAGCGGCTACCGGCCGGCGAGCGGGATCGGGCGCTTCCTCACCAGCTTCCCGCCGCTGCTGGCGCTGGCCGGGCTGCGGGCCACCCTGGAGGTCTGGGAGAAGGTCGACCTGGAGCTGGTGCGGGCGAAGAGCCTGGCCATGACCGAGCTGTTCATCGAGCGCTGCCGGGCCCTCGGGCTGGACGTGGTGACGCCCGCCGAGCCCGAGCGGCGCGGCAGCCAGGTGGCGGTCCGGCACCCCGACGGCTACCCGGTGGTGCAGGCGCTGATCGAGCGCGGGGTGATCGGCGACTTCCGGGCGCCGGACCTGATGCGGTTCGGCTTCACCCCGCTCTACCTCTCGTACACCGAGGTCTGGGACGCCGCGCAGGCGCTGGGCGAGGTGCTGGCGAGCGGTGAGTGGCGGGCCGAGCGGTTCAACGTGCGCGGCGCGGTGACCTGAGCGCGGTGGCCTGAGCGCGGTGACCACGGACGACCACGGCGGGTCCGGCCCTCTTCGGGCGGGACCCGCCGTGGTCGTCGGTCGGCGTGCGTGCGGGCGGGGCCGGGATCAGCCGTGCCGGCCGCGGCGGCGGTAGCCGATCAGCAGGACGCCGGCACCGCTGATCAGCAGCACTCCCACCGCCGCGAGCAGCGGGGCGGTGCTGCCCTGGCCGGTGTCGGGCAGCGAGCCGGTGCGGCTGGCGGTGGGCGAGGGCATGGGGTGGGTGCTGGTGCTGCTGGTCGGGGGCACCGTGGGGGCGGTGGGGGACGGGGACTCGGACTCGCTCTCGGTCGGTGAGGGGGAGGGCGAGGGGGTCGGGCTCGGGCTCGGTGAGGGGGACGGGGACGGGCTGGGGGACGGTGACGGGGAGGGGGACGGGCTCGGCGATGGGCTGGGTGACGGGCTGGGTGACGGGCTCGGCGATGGCGAGGGCGACGGGCTCGGGCTCGGTGAGGAGCAGTCCGGCAGGTCCCCGTCGAACGGGTAGTTGTGGATCTCGTAGCCCCCGCTGCCGGTCTGCACCAGGTTGCCGGCCAGGTAGACCCGGCCGTTGAGACCGGGCGTCTCCACCGTGGTGGTGCCGTTCGGGTTGCCGGCCAGGATCGAGCCCTGGAACTGGGCCCCGCCGGTGATCCGGGCCAGCGAGGAGGTCGGGAAGTTCCACAGCAGCTTGGACCGCAGCTGGGTGAGCTGGTCGCCGGCCAGGCCGGTGCCGCTGTAGGTGCTGATCACCGCGTCGTCCGGGAGCATGTTGACGATCACCGTCGCGCCCGCCGGGATGTTCTTGAAGACCAGCCCGATCTGCCGGCCGACCGCGCCCAGGCTCTGGTTGACGTTGAAGACCTGGCGGGCGCTGCTGCCGTCGCCGGTGAAGGTGGCCTCGCTGTTGGTCACGGTGACCGTGCCGGTGGCGGTGGCCTGGGCGGCGCAGGCGGAGAAGTCCTCGATGGTGGTGCGCAGCGGCGCGTAGGTGGCGCGCACGTTGGTGTCGTGCACCGGCTTGCCGGGGGCGGCCAGGGTGACCCGGCCGGTGAGCGTGCCGCCGTAGCGCAGGTCGCCGTAGGCGGTGGTCCTGGAGTCCGAGCCGCCGATCAGGACCTCGTTGGTCGGCTGGGCGGTGACGTTGCCGCCGACCGAGACGAAGTCGGTGCCGTTGGGCGGCACCACCCGGGACCCGACCCCGACCACGGCCATGTTGAAGACGCCGCCGCCGTTCTTGTTGACGGTCAGGTCGCCGAGGGTGACCACCCGGCCCTCGACCTCGGCGGCCCGGCCGGCCACCGTGTAGTCCCCGCCGGTGAAGACGTTGATGTTGGCATCACGGCCGACGAAGTCGCCGTTGTGCGGCGGCGGGTAGTCCGCCGGGCAGCTCGAACCGGGGCCGCCGCACGGGCCCAGCGGCGGGGGGAACCCGACCGCCGCACCCCGGGGCAGCGGGATCGCCAGGGCCGACACGGTGACCGCGACCAGCAGGGCGGCCCGACTCGGCAGTCTCATGCGCTGCTGTCTCACAGAGGATCGCCTCCTTCGCCCCGGGATGTCCGCTGCCCACCGGTCGTGGCGCGCTGGGGCGCTCCCGGTCATCCAAGGCAGCCGCACCTGCCGCACCGGGCAGGCACCACCGCAGCGGAAGGGATCATCAGCCGAATCTCCCCCGGACGGGCTAAGGACCGACCGACTGCCGGGGGCTGCGGGGTCGGGTGTTAGCGTGCTGGACCGGGCCCCCGCGAACGGCGCGCCGCGGCCCCGGGCGACGTTGCGGCGGCGCCCACCCGTTCCCGAGTAGTACGAAGGCTGTCGATCCTCATGGCCAAACTCCTGTTGAGCCTGCACCTGCTGGCCGCGATCATCGCGATCGGCCCCGTCACGGTCGCGGCGAGCATGTTCCCGCGCAAGGCGCAGGCCGCCCTGGCCGCTGCCGACGGCGGCGGCGCCGGGGCGGCCGAGTCGGCGGCCTCGGTGCGGGTGCTGTTCCGGATCACCCAGGTCTACGCGGGCATCGGGCTCGCCGTGCCGGTGCTCGGGATCGGCACCGCGCAGGTGATGGGCGTGATGGGCAGCCCCTGGCTGATCACCTCGCTGGTGCTCACCGGGCTGGCCGCGCTGGTGCTGATGTTCCTGGTGCTGCCCAAGCAGCAGGCCGTGGTCGCCGCGCTGGCCGGCGAGCCCGACGCGGACCCGGTGAAGGCGGCCGGCAGTCTGAAGCAGCTCACCATGGGCACCGGGATGTTCTCGCTGCTCTGGGCCGTGGTGACGGTGCTGATGGTGGTCCGCCCGGGCTCCTCCACGCACGCCTGACGCACGCCCACCCGCACCCCGCACGCTCACCCCGCACCTCCCGGCCGGCCCTGCTCAGGGCCGGCCGGACGGCTTTCCGGGCCCGGCTGACCTGCGGCGCCGTGGCGGGCGGAACCGGCCGGGCCACCGGCGCGTCCCTGTCGGGACCGATGGGGCGTCAACCCGCCCGACCGGCACCGACCCCGGCAGCACCAGGCACCACCCGCCGCGACCCGGCGTCAGAACCACGGTGAGGAACCCCCCATGACGGCTCACGCCACCCGCTACCTCTATCTCGCGCGGCACGGCGAGGCGCTGCCCGACGGGAGCGGGTTGTCCGAGACCGGCCGCCGCCAGGCCACCCTGCTCGGCCGGCGGCTGCGCGAGGTGCCGCTGGCGGCGGTGCACCACGGGCCGCTGCGCCGGGCGGCGCAGACCGCGCGCCTGATCGGCGAGCAGTTGGGCAGCGTGCCGGTCGACGAGGAGGCGGCGGCCGGCGACTACCTGCCGCACCTGCCGGACCGCGAGGAACTGCCCGCCGCCTGCGCCGACGGCCTGCTCGACTTCCTGGGCGAGGTGCCGCCCGCCGAGGCCGCCGCGGGCGCGGCGCTGGCCCGCGAGGCGATCCTGCGGTTCACCGGCCCGGTGCCGGGCTCGGTGGACCGGCACGAACTGGTGGTCACCCACGCCTTCCTGATCAGCTGGCTGCTGCGGGACGCGATGGCCGCCCCCGACTGGCGCTGGCTCGGCATCAACCACGCCAACACCGGTCTGACCGTGATCCGCTACGCCCCCGGGCGCCCGCCGGCCGTCCTGGTGCAGAACGACCAGCGCCACCTGCCGACCGAGCTGTGCTGGACCGGCTTCCCGCCGGAGTGGCAGGTCTGACCTCCGGGCGTGCCGGTGGGCCGCCTTCCGCCCAGTCCGGGTGCCAGTCAGTCCGGGTTCCAGTCAGTTCTGGTCCCAGTCAGTCCTGGTTCCAGGCCGGGTGCTCCGGGTCGTCGGCCCGGACCAGGACGTCGGCCGCCTCGTCCGGGTTCACCTCCGCCGCGTAGCGGGCGAAGGCGGGCAGCGTCCACTGCTCCGCCTCCGGGGTGCGGCGGCGCAGCGCAGCCGGGGAGAGCCGCAGGTGGACGGTCAGGTCCAGCGGGAACCAGCGGCCGAGCAGCAGCCGGCCGTCGAGCAGCAGCACCCCGCCCGGCGGGAGTTCGACGTAGCCGCTGCGGGTGGAGCGGTCGGTGTCCGGGTCGCGCAGGTCGGGCAGCACCCGGCCGCTGCCGCCCGGGTCCAGCGGGGTGAAGACCTCGCGGAGGAGCGCGTTGTCGTCCAGCCAGAGGTCGTAGTAGGCGTCGGCGTCCTGGTGGCCGTACTCCAGCCGGATCGAGGCGGACCGCAGGAAGGAGCGCGACCGGACCCGCTGCACCGGGCGGCCGCGCAGCCGCAGCTCCTCGGCCAGGGCGTCGGCCAGCCGTTCGGGCCGGGCCGCCGGTGCGCCGTCCACCGCGACCCGCGGCCAGGCGCCGCCGTCGGCCGGCTCCAGGCGCTCGATCCGGTCGGCCAGTTCGGTGGTCAGCCGGTCCCAACTGATCGGCGACAGGCGGGCGGCGGCCATCAGCGTCCGGTCTCCAGCAGCGTCTTGCCCAGGGTGTCGCGGGCCTCGATGGCGGCGTGCGCGGCGGCGGCCCCGGCCAGCGGGAAGCGGCGCCCGATCACCGGGCGCAGCCGGCCGGCGGCGGCCTCGGTCAGCGCGTGCTCGGTCGCGGTGCGCAGGGCGTGGGGGCTGCGGTCGGCGCCGACCAGACGTACTCCGCGGGCGGTGGCCGTCTCCTCGGTGATCGCCGTCCACTCGCCGCTGGCCAGGCCGTAGCTGTCCAGCCGCCCACCGGGGCGCAGCAGGTCGAAGGCGGCCCGGCCGATCGCGCCGCCGACGCCGTCGAAGACCACGTCGACCCCGCCGGGCTCGGCGCGTGCACGGTCGGCCCAGTCGACTTCCCGGTAGTCGATGGTGTGGGCGGCGCCCAGCTCGCGGGCCAGCGCCAGCTTCTCCGCGCTGCCCGCGGCGGCGACCACCGTGGCTCCGGCCGCCGCGGCCAGCTGCACCAGCAGGCTGCCGACGCCGCCGCCGGCCGCCAGCACCAGCGCGCGCTCGCCGGGCCGCGGGTCGGCGGCGCGCAGCTGCATGACGGCCGTGCGCCCGTCGGCGAGCAGCGCGACCGCCTGGTCCAGCGGCAGGCCGTCCGGCACGGCGAACAGCCCGTCGGCCGGCACCGCGGCCAGCTCGGCGTAGCCGCCGCTGCCGCCGGTGCCGCTGACCACCCGGCGGCCGAGCAGGCCCGGGTCCGCCCCGGGGCCGAGCGCGGCGACCGTGCCGCCGACGCCGTTGCCGGGGATCAGCGGCGCCTCGGCCCGGAACGGGCCCGCGCCGGTGGCCCGGAACTGGGTCTCGACGAAGGTGATGTTCGCGTGGGTGACCTCGATCAGGACCTGCCCGGGGCCCGGCACCGGGTCGGGCGCCTCGCCGGGCACCAGGACGGACGGGTCACCGAACTTCGTCAGCCAGACGGCGCGCATGCCGACACTCCTTGATCGTCGCGGTCTTCTCCCGCATCCTGACTCATCAAGCGGACTTGAGGTCAAGGCACGGCCGATCAACGAAGTTGACTTGGAGCGCACTCCAACTGATGGACTGCCACCGACCTTGACACCCCTTCACCTGGATTGCAGGAGCTGACGATGACGGACTCTCCGGTCACCCTGATCACCGGCGGCAGCAGCGGCATCGGCGCCGCCGCGGCCAAGCAGCTGCTGAAGCTCGGCCACCGGGTCGCGGTCACCGCACGCGGTGAGGAGCGGCTGCGGCAGTTCGCCGCGGAGGTGGGGCAGCCGGAGGCGCTGCTCACCATCGCGGGGGACGCGAGCGACCACGCGGCCGTGCAGGCGGCCGTCGCCGCCACGCTCGAGCGGTTCGGCCGGCTCGACAACGCGGTGGCCAACGCGGGCTTCGGCACCTCCGGCACGGTGGCCGACGGCGACCCCGAGCACTGGCGCGCGATGGTGCTGACCAACGTGCTCGGCCCGGCGCTGCTGATCAACGCGGCGCTCCCGGCGTTGAAGGAGTCGCGCGGCCGGATCGTGCTGGTCGGCAGCGTCGCCGGGTTCATCAACTCCCCCGGCAACCTCTACAGCGCCACCAAGTGGGCGGTCACCGGCCTGGCGGAGAACACCCGGCTGCTGGCCACCGAGCACGGCATCGGCGTCACCCTGATCGCCCCGGGCCGGGTGGCGACCGACTTCTGGGAGCAGAGCGGCGGTGCCGTCCGCCCGAACGCCCCGATGCTGACGGACGACCACATCGCCGGCTCCATCGTCTGGGGGCCAGCCCGAGGGCGTGGACGTGAACACGGTGGTGGTCCGCCCCGTCGGCCAGGAGCGCTGACCGACGGGTCAGCCCTTGCCGGCCAGCAGCCGGGCCTTCGCCCAGGTGAACTCCTCGTCGCTCAGGTGCCCGCCGTCGTGCAGTGCCGCCAGGCGCTCCAGCTCCCCGACCAGCGTCGGGGGGTCGGCGGGTCCGCCGTCCACGGGCACCCCGGCGCGGTCCACCTCGACCTCGCTGTCGCGCGGGTCCTCCGGAAGGTGACGGACGGTCACACCGGTGCCGCGCCGGGGCAGGTCGACGAGCGGGACGCTCTTGTCGACCGTCTCGGTGTACTCGACCCCGTCGGAGGCGGTGTAGCGGATGGTGAGTTTCACCCGGGCGTCTCCGCCGCGGCTCGGGCCGGAACTCGTGAGCTCGGTGATGACGCCCCGCACCACCTCGCCCTCCTCGGCCAGCCGGTGGGCCCGCCGGGCGGCCCGGCGCCGGTCCGCGATCCGCCGCTGCCTCTCCCGCCAGGTCCCCCGGCCGAGCAGGAACGCGAACAGCGCGGTGAACGAGAGCGGGACGAGCGCCCACAGGCTCTGCGGCAGGTGCGTGACGGACAGCCCCAGCAGCCCGCCGGTGGCGGCTCCCCAGAAGAGCCCGCCCGGCTCGATCGAGGGGGCGTAGCCGTCGGTGAAGTCGTTGTCGACGATCAGGTTCACGGTGAAGAGCGCACCGCCCCAGAGCACGGCCCCGCCCAGGAAGCTCAACCAGCCGGGCACCGCGTGGATCGCGTGGCCGGCGAGCAGGCCGCCGACCACGAACAGCGCGGCGCAGAGGTAGCTCGCGGTGCGCCGCTGCGGGGACAAACCCGGCCAGACCGGCAGGTCCGGCGAAAGATCGTTCGAGGTCACGCGGTGATGCTAGCCGTGCCCATTCCCGCTGTCCGCCTATATGCTTCAGGCCGTGACTGATGATCAGGACATCACCCTGGACTGGATGTCCGCGGAGGACGACGGGCGGCGGCCCACCGACCTCCGCCCCGAGATACCGCACCCCGCCCGGATGTACGACTACTACCTGGGCGGCAAGGACAACTTCCCCGCCGACCGGGCCGCCGCGGAGGAGATCATCGCGATCAGCCCGCGGGTGCGGCTGAGTGCCCAGGCCAACCGGGGGTTCCTGCAGCGGGCGGTGAAGCACCTGGCCGAGCAGGGGGTGCGGCAGTTCCTGGACATCGGCACCGGGATCCCGACCGCGGGCAACACCCACGAGGTCGCCCAGCGGGTGGACCCCGCTGCCCGGGTCGCCTACGTGGACAACGACCCGATCGTGCTGGTGCACAGCCGCGCCCTGCTGGCCGGCGCCAGCAAGGGCTCCGCCTCCGTCGTCCAGGCCGACCTGCGCGACCCCGCCGGGATCCTGGACGCCCCCGAGGTGCGCGACCTGCTCGACCTCGGGCAGCCGGTCGCGCTGCTGCTCTTCGCGATCCTGCACTTCGTGGGCGAGGACAGCGACCCGTACGGCATCGTCCGCAAGCTGGTCGACGCCCTGCCCTCCGGCAGCTACCTCGCCCTCTCGCACGGCACCGCCGACTTCCTCTCCCCCGAGCAGGCGCAGCGCGGCCCGGCCGTGTACTGCGCCGCCACCGAGCGGCTCACGCTGCGCAGCAGGGAGCAGGTGGCCCGGTTCTTCGACGGTCTGGAGCTGCTCGAGCCGGGCATCGTCACCGTCCCGCGCTGGCGGCCGGAGCTGCCGGAGCGGGAGGGTGACGCGGTGACCGGGATCTGGGGCGCGGTCGGCCGCAAGCCGTAGGCGGCTCAGCCCTGGGCGGATCAGCCCTGGGCGGTTCAGCCCTGGGCGGGCCAGGGCTCCAGGTTCCAACTGGGGAAGTCGTAGGCGTCCCAGAGCACCCGCTCGTTCTCCTGCGGCGCGTCCTGCACCCGCTCGGGCACGTCCCAGATCTTGGTGGCCCGCACCGCCGGGGTGTAGCTCGGCCAGCCCGGCGAGCCGGTGCGGGCGAAGGCCGCCCAGGCGTCGACCATGTGCTGCGACAGCGCGGTGAGCTGCGGGCGCTCGGCGGCCAGGGTGGCGGACCCGCGCGGGTAGTCGGCCAGGTCGACGTTGCCGAGCACGAAGGGGACCTCCTCGGTGTGCATCGCGCCCAGGTTCTGGGCCTCGGGCAGGCCCGGGACGTACGGCACGTGCCAGTCGAACCGGTAGACGTAGGTGGGCCGCCAGCGGGCCTGGGCCGCGGCCATCCGCAGCGTGGGCACCCGGAACACCTGGTCGGTCAGCATCGCGTTGACCACCCGGCCCGGTGCCAGCCCCGGCCGGTCGGCCGCGTACACCTGGTACATCTGCTGCTTGCGGTCGGCCAGCACCGCCGGGAAGCTGCGGTAGGCGGAGAGCGGGAGGTCCAGCACCTGGGGGGCGAAGAGCGCCCAGTAGTCGGTCTCGTTCTCGTTGCTGCCGGTCATCAGCTCGACGTGGCGCGCGCTGCCGGCCGCGATCCGGTCCAGCACCGGCCCGGGGATCAGGCTGCCGTCGATGTACGGGCCGAAGAAGAGCGCGTCGGCCGTGCCGGCGACCCCTTGCTGGGCCTTCAGTTGGAGCTGGAGCAGCTGCTGCGTGCTCAGCGCGTCCAGCTGCGCCACGCTGGTGATCCCCCCGGCGGCCAGCACGTGCGCGGCGGCGTCCTTCGCGTACTGCCCGGTGTGCACCAGGTAGCCCGGGCCGCTCTCCACCACCGCCCGCCGGAAGAGCCGCTCCGGGTGGTCGCCGGCGAGCAGGGCGGAGATCGAGACCGCGCCGGCCGACTGCCCGAAGACGGTCACGTCGTCCGGGTCCCCGCCGAACGCACCGACCTGCTGCCGCACCCAGCGCAGCGCCGCGATCTCGTCGCGCAGCCCGTTGTTGCCGGAGCCGGCGTAAGCCGGGTCCAGTGCGCCCAGTTCGGTCCAGCCCAGCAGGCCGAGCCGGTAGTCGACGCTGACCACGACCGCGTCGCCGCGCGCGGCCAGCACCGAGCCGTCGAAGACCGGCTCGTTCGCCGCACCGAGCTCGTCGGCGCCGCCGTGCAGGAAGACCAGCACCGGCTTGTGCGCCCCGGCGGAACGCGGCTGCCAGATCTGGGTGTACAGGCAGTCCTCGACGCCCGCGCCGGAGCCGCTCAGGTCCTGCGGGCAGCCGGGCTTGGCGGTGGTCGCCCGCAGCGTGCCGGGCCAGGCCGCCGGCGGGGCGGGCGGGCGGAACCGCCGGTCACCGGTGGGCGGCGCCGCGTACGGGACGCCGAGGTAGGCGCAGGTGGCGCCGCGGTCCAGGCCCTGCACCCGGCCGAGCGTGGTGGCGGCCCGGCAGTCGCGGGCACTGGCCACCGCCCGCCCGGGTGCGGTGGCCGCGGCCGGGCCGGCCGTGGCGAGCAGGCCGCCCAGGAGCAGGGTGAGCGTCGCCGCCACCGCTCCCGTCGCGCTGCCGGTGGTCCGGCGAAGTCCGCTGGTCCTGCGGAAGCCGGTGGTCCTGCGGAGTCCGCTGACCCTGCGGAAACCGGTGGACGTGCGGAAGCCGGTGGTCGTGCGGAACACGGAGCACTCCCCTCTCGTGCCGATGCCGAGGCCTGACGGAGCCTCAGCTCCGACCAGCCTCGGCGATCGGGCGGGCCGCGGGGATCGGCGCGCGGGTTGAGCCGGGATTCTCCACCCGTTGGTGGAGGAGCCCGCGGCAGCCGGAACTCAGCTCATCCCCAGCCTCCTTGCCAGCGCGGGCTCCAGGGGGTAGGGCCGCTCGGGCGGCAGCAGCCGCACCGCCTGGGCCGAGCGGCCGGCCCGGACCAGCTCGGCGATCCGGCGCACCTGCGGGGTCAGGTCGGTGAGTTCGACCGTCCAGTCGTCCACCAGGGCGTCGATCATCCCCCGGCCGACGCCGACCTGGATGCTGTAGTGGTTGAGCGCGGCACCGGCCGCCGACCGTTCCGGGTCCCACTGCACGTGCACCGCCGCGGTCGCCAGCGCCGCCGGGTCCCCGGTGGTCAGCACGGCGTTCGCCAGTGCCTGCTCCCAGCCCGCCCGGGTGATCCGCACCGCCAGGATCCGCTCCTGCCCCGGCTTGCGCGCCCAGTTGCTGCGGTGCATCAGCCACCGGAAGCTCGGCTTGATCCAGGTCATCCGCCCCCGCGAGAACGGCGCCACGAACCGCCCGGCGGCGAGCGCGGGCCCGGCGATCGCGGGCGAGTAGGCCTGGTAGAGCGTGATGGTGTCGGCGTCGTGGGCGGCGCGGATCGCGCGCAGGGCGGTCATGGGGGGAGTCTGTGGGGTCCGGGGGTGGGCGGGGAAGCGGTTTTTGGATGCCGGTCGCGGGGCGGGCCGCGAGGGTGTAGGGCCGCCCCGACGCTCAACGGTCGAGGAACTCCAGCAGGGCGGCGTCGAGTTCGGCCGCGCTATGGAAGGGCAGGATCGCGGTCGTCACCTGGGGCAGGGTGTCCCGGGCCGCGGCGGCGATCCGCTCCGGGTCGACCGGTGGATCGACCGGTGGGGTGGGTCGGCAAACGAATTGTCACAGTCCCGTCATCAGGATGTCCTCATGACTGTGACACCGGTCGTGCCACCAAAGGCGACTGACCGACCGTCTAGAGCTGTGTCCACGTCAGCACGCACCAACCACGGGGAGCCATCGTGTCCGTCCGCCGTCACCGCCGTCACCCGCTGCTCGTCTCCGCCGTCCTGGTGGTCGGGGCCGGTCTCGCCCTGACCGCCTGCGGACCCGACGACAGCTCGACCGGCGGAACGACCGCCGCCGCGCCGCCCGCGGCGTCGGCCGCGCCGTCGAAGGGCGCCACGACCTCGGGGGGCACGGCACCGACGGGGGCGCCCGGCGCATCCGCGCGCAGCAGTGCGCCCGCGGCGCACACGCCGTCCAGCACCGGCCCGTCCGGCGCCGCCGCGCAGCCCTGCGACACGCAGAACCTCACGGTGCAGGTGTCGGCCCGCGCCGGCGCGGCCCGCCAGCGGGTGATCGAGGTGCACAACACTGGCCCGGCCGCCTGCACCCTGAGCGCCTACCCGCGGGTCGACCTGGGCAACGCCACCGCCGCCGACCAGAGCCACAACGTCAAGCCGCTGGTCCCCGGCGGTGTCGGGCCCTACTCCCTGCAGGCCGGCCACAGCGCCTACGCGGTGCTCGACCTCGACCCCAGCGGCGCGACCAGCGGCACCGCGCCCGGCATCGACGAGGTGGACGTGCTGGCCGACGGCGACCACATGCCCAACGCCGACACCCACAACTTCCCGATCGACGCCGGCACCCCGATCCTCAAGCCCAAGCTGGGCGACTACCGGAGCAGCGTGGCGGAGGCCGTCACCTCCATGACCGGCGCCGACAAGCAGCTCTGAGGTCGGCCGCCGACCCCGCTACCCCCGACCCATCAGGCGGCGCCACCGCGGCTGTTCGGTCACCAGGCAGGCCCCGACCAGCAGGGTGACCGGCACCGCGGCCCAGGCGGGCCAGAGCAGCCAGGCGCCGGCCACCGCGGCCCCGAGCTCCATCAGGACCAGGCCGATCGTGCCCCACCCCGGGATCGGCACCGGCACGTTCGTCTTGCCGTTGTCGCCCGGCGTGGCCAGCACGGCCGGCAGCCCGACCAGCAGCGCCAGAGCGGCCAGCGAGAGCCAGAGCGAGTAGCGGCCGAGCGCCCAGGGCAGCGCCGTCCAGGCGACCAACTCGGCCAGCACGCGCAGCACATCGGGCAGGGGGTACGAGGGTCTGCTCATGCGCGGCACTCTGCCACGCCCGGCGGCGCGGCGACCAGGGTCCGACCCGCCGTCGAAGGTCCTCGGCAACCCCTGGACAGATAGTCTGCGCATAGATAATCTATTCACAGAAGGACGGCACGGAGATCGAACGAGCACCACACCGACGACCCCACGCGTAGAGGGAGACCCACCATGTGGACGTACGAGAACGCCATCGAGACCACCGCCACCGCCGAGACCGTCTGGCAGCACTGGGCCGACGTCGAGCGCTGGGGTGACTGGAACACCGACATCGAGGCCATCCGGATCGACGGCCCGTTCGCCGACGGCAGCCTGATCACCATGACCCCGGGCGGCCAGGACCCGGTCGAGCTCCGCCTGCGGGACGTGGCCGAGAACCGGCACTTCATCGACGAGGCCGAGTTCGCCGGCCTGCTCTTCCGCACCACCCACCGGCTCACCCCGCTCGCCGACGGCCGCACCCAGGTGCTCTACCGCCTGGAGATCACCGGCCCCGGCGTCGAGCAGGCGGGCCCGCAGATCGGCCCGGCGATCAGCGGCGACTGGCCCGAGACCATGGCCAACCTGGTGAAGCTCGCCGAACAGGCCCGGGCCTGATGGCCGGCCCCACCCCCGACGACAGCCCGGGCTTCCTGCTCTGGCACGCCACCCTGCGCTGGCAGCGCGAGATCGCTGCCGCGCTGGGCCCGCTCGACCTCACCCACGTGCAGTTCGTGCTGCTCGCCTGCACCTGGTGGCTCAACTCCCAGGGCACCCACCCCAACCAGCTCGCCCTGGCCACCCAGAGCGGCACCGACGTGAAGATGGTCTCCCAGGTCGTGCGCGCCCTGGAGGCCAAGGGCCTGCTGCAACGCGAGGTCGACCCCACCGACACCCGCGCCAAGCTGCTGCGCATCACCGACGCCGGCGCCGCCCTGGCCCCCCGCGCCATCGCCGCCGTGGACGCCGTGGACGCGGCCTTCTTCGCCCCGGTCCCCCGCGACACCACCCTGACCGTCCTACGAGCCCTGGCGGGACCACGGGGGGAGTGAGGGGAACTCGAGGCCACCGGTCGGCCGGCGCCGCCGAATCTCCCTCGCGGCGCCGGCTCGACCAGGCGTAATACGCGTCATACAGTTGAGCCATGGCAAAGACGAGGATCAGCATCAGCCTGGACAGCGAGCTCTCCGAGCGAATCCGGGCCCATGCGGAACGCGCAGGACTGGATCTCTCGGCCTACCTGGTCCTGGCGGCCACCCGGCAGATGGCCGAGACCGACGCCGCCGAGGCGCAGTTCTCGCACCTCGATGCAGTGATAGCTTCCGCCGAGGCCGAAGCCGCCGAACTTCCCGAACCACCCGCCATCACCGACGCGGATCTCACCGAGGAAGAGCGGCAGGAGGTCATGGCGGCCATGGAACTCGTCTACGGCACCGACGGCCCGGCGGCCGCCCCGGGAGCAGCTGCATGAACGCCCGGGTGCCGGTCTACGACACCGGCATGCTGATCGCTCTCGCCGATCGAAAGGCGAAGGCCGTACGACTGCATGCAGGCCTGCGGAGCGCGCCCCACCGTCCGCTCCTCCTCGGCCCGGTGCTGGCCCAGGTGTGGCGCCCGAGCCCGGCAACGGTGCACGCGCTGGCCGGAGTCCTGAAAGAGTGCACGATTCCGCAGGCCCGCAGCTCGGAGCCCGCCATTCGGCCCACCCAGGCGGGACAGTTGGCCTGCATGGCCTGTGCCACCGGGCCGGATCTCGCCGACTGGCAACGGATCGGCGCCGCTCTCGGCAGTGCCGCACTTCCTCCGAAGAAGCGCCCGGACGCCGTGGACGGCCTGGTGGCCCTGACGGCCGCGCGCCACGGCAGCGCCGTCGTCTTCACCAGCGACCCGACGGACATCCGCAGCTACCTCCAAGCGCTCGGTGCCAAGGACGTCCACGTCGTTCAGGTGTAGCGCACCATCCCTGCGGGCGCCGTGAGCCGCGCCCCCGGCCGGGGTTCCGGGCGGGGGCGCGGTTGGTGCTACCGAGGTCGGGTCAGTTCTCGTGCGCCGAGGCGTCGTCCACCAGGAAGGCGGTGGTCGGGGTGGCGCCGGCCTCGTGGGAGACCAGCTGGAGTTCGATGGTGGTGCCGAAGCCCACCTGGTTGATGAACGGGGTCAGGTCGACCGACTGGTACTGGTAGCCGTTGGTCGGGTTCTGGCTGCTCCAGGTCTTGACGACGCCCAACTGCTGGCCGGAGTACTGCGAGGAGGCCACCAGGGAGAGGGTGTCGGGCGCGCTGGTCGAGGTGTTGGTGGTGTCGACGTTCAGCCAGAAGGAGAAGTTGGCCGAGGTGTAGCCCGGGTAGGTGTTCAGCGAGGCGCTGATCGAGTCGGCGTTGGTGTCCTGGCCGAGCCAGGCGTACCAGCTGCCGGAGTGCGGGGCGTGCAGGCTGGACGGGGTGATCACGTTGTAGCCGGAGGGGCTCCAGGCGTCGGTCATCACGGTGTGGTCGACGTCCGCGGAGCCGTTCTCGAAACCGGGGTCGATCAGCTGCTCGATGCCGCCGCAGCCGACCTGGCCGCCGGTACTGACGTTCTCCCAGAAGCCGGTGTTCGCGGACTTGCCGTTGCCGTCCGTCGCGGTGACCGTGATCCGCTGGTAGCCGTTGGTGGCCGCGGCGTTGCCGGAGATGACGCCGCTGTTCGGGTCGATGCTCAGGCCGTTGGGCAGGCCGGTGGCGCTGTAGCTGACCGCCGCGCCGGTGCTGTCCTCGGCGACCGCCGGGATGTTCACCGGGCCGGGACGGTCGGTCCGGTCGCACATGGTGCTGACCACCACGGGCGGGTTGGTGTAGATCGGGTCCGAGGCCATGCAGAGGTGGTCGGTGTTGGACCAGATGGTCTGCAGCGGGAAGGAGCCGGTGGCGAGGTTCTCGAAGAAGAGCCCGCCGTTCGAACCGTAGGGGATCCAGGCGCACTTGTCGCCGACCTCCTGGCCGGTGGCGTCGGTCCAACCGCCCGGGGTGTTCGGGTCGGTGACCGTCTCGGCGTACTCGTGACCGCCGATGATGCCGTAGCCGTCCAGCTTGCCGCGCGCGGTGTTCTCACCGAACCAGTTGGCGCCGCAGCCCGCGACGTCCGGCAGGTAGGGCATGTTGGTGTACGCGAGCTGCCCGTACGACGAGCGCTGGAAGTCGTGCCAGGCGCAGTAGCCGAGCTCGTGCCACTTGTCGGGGTCGGTGCCCTGCGGCGAGTCGATGATGTACTGCACGTTGCGGTTCTGCGCCTCGGTGGTGTTGCCGAAGTGCTGGGCCGCGGCCAGCGCCTCGGCGCCGAGCTGCGGCTCGGTGGCCGCCTGCGGGGCCGCGGTGCCGTTGTCCACCCAGACGCCGGCCAGCACGCTGCCCTGCTGCGGGAAGGGGATGTGCGCGGAGCCGGCCGGGCACTGCACGCTGCCGGACGCGATGCCCTCGCAGTACTGGGTCAGCACCGCGCTCCAGCCGTCGCCCGCGCTGCCCAGGCCCTTGAAGAAGTCCTGCTGGTAGGGGACGGCACCGTCGGCGTCGCCGGACAGCACGGTGTCACCCGTGGAGTTGGTGGACGGGGTGCCCCACTGGGAGCCCCACACCACCAGGTAGACCTTGGGCGGGCCGATGACCACGCCGGCCGAGTCCTGGCCGCCCTTGTAGGTGACCTGGAGGTCGTACTGGTTGGCGACCTGGCCGTCACCGTTGTCGCCGGTGCCCGGGTCGGCGCCGTCGGCGAGCTGCGGGGTGGTCCGGCCGCCCTTGGTGGTCGCCTGCTGGGCCGCGGTCTGCGCGGTGGTGGCGACCCGGGCGCCGCCGCGGCTGCCGAGCGCGGCGCGGTGCGGGCCACCGGCGGGGAGGGTGGCCGCGGTCTTGGGCGTGCCGGGCTTGGCCTCGACGGTGACGGGCTTGGCGCCGCCGGGGTCGGCGATGGCGTTGGTGAGCGGGCTGGCGAGCCCGGCGCCGAGCAGCGCCGCGGAGAGCGCTATCAGGGCGGTGCGCCGGCTGCGCTGGAGCAGGCCGGTCCGGTTTCTGAGCACGGGTCAGCGTCCGTTTCTGATCACGTGGGGGCGCCCTGTCCGCGGGGCCGCGGGCAGGGGTACAGCGGACGCCGGCGTGGCCGGGGCGGGGCACGGTCGCGAGGCATGGGGGAGGGACCGTGGAGGGGGAGGCCAGTGCCGGGGGCGATGCAATGTGCCATACGATATTTCACTGTGATGGACCGCACAAGAGTCAACGCAACCACTCATCGGGAGTGGCTGCGTTGATGGTTTGTGGGCGGTTTGGCCGGGATTGTCCGGCGTTTGAGGAGGCGTCAGGCCGGGACCCGTGGATCCTGCCGTCAGCCCGGGGAGCTCGCGTCAGCCCGCCGGCGGTGCCGCGCCGGCCCGCAGCAGGGTGATCCCGTCGCGGCTGTCCACCACCGCGTACCCCGCCTGCTCGGCGTGCGCGATCACCGCGGGCAGGCCGGCCGGGCAGTTGGTGGTGTCGGCGGTGTCGTCCTTGGTGTCCACCACCAGCCAGTCGACCGGGCGGCGCGGCGCGTGGTACGGGCAGGCCATGCTCACCGTGGTCCGGCTGGTCAGCTGCGCGGCCATCCGGTTGGTGGCCGCCACCGTCACGCCGTCCGGGATCTCCCGCAGCACCGCGAGGCCCGCCCGCTGGTGCGCCGTGGTCCGCCAGGTGGCCGGCTCCACCACCTCCGCCAGCGGGAACATCGGCAGCGTCACCGCCGTCACCGCCAGCCCCGCGGCCAGCACCACCCGCAGTCGGCGCCCGGAGTAACGCACCCGCTCCCGGGCCAGCACGTCCACCATCGCACCGAACAGGATCGGCACCAGCACGCCGTTGTAGTGGTAGGCGGTGCCCCAGTAGGCGGAGTTGTGCGAGACGAAGCGCCACCCCAGGGTGGGCAGCGCGAGCGCGGCCAGCGGCGAGCGCAGCGCCAGGAAGGCGGTGGGCGCGAGCAGCAGCAGCACGGTGTCCAGCCGGGTCGGCGGCCACCAGGCGCTCGCGCCGTGCGGCGCGGGCGGGGCGGCGCTCGGTTCGAGCTGCTGCAGGTAGTCGAAGACGTGCGCGGGACTGGCCGCCGGGATCAGCACGAACATCTCGACCAGGGTGCCGACGACCCCCAGCACGGCCAGCCAGACACCGAGCCGGCGCGGCCCGCGCCAGGCGATGTAGAGGCCCAGCATCGCCACGGTCAGCCCCAGGTCCTCCTTGACCAGCAGCAGTGGCAGCGCCCAGCAGGCGGCCGCCCGCCACCGCTCGCGGCCCGCCGCCTCCACGGCGAAGGCCACCAGGGGCACGGCGAAGCAGACCTCGTGGAAGTCGAACGCGTCGACCCGGACGATCCCCCAGGCGCAGCCCGTGCCGATGCCGGCCGCCAGGCCCACCCAGCGGCCGCGGGTCTGCTGGCCCCAGCGGGTGATCGGCACCACGGCCAGCGCCAGCAGCGCGGCCTGTGCCAGCAGCAGCGTCAGCGGGGTCGGGAAGAGCCGGTAGAGCGGGGCGAGCACCGCGAGGATCGGGTGGAAGTGGTCGCCCAGGATGTCGTAGCCAGGGCCCTTGAGGTCGGAGACCGGCAGGTGCAGGTGGGCGTAGTTGCGGACGGCCTGTTCGAAGATGCCGAGGTCGTAGCCGCCAGAGAGCAGGCGCTGGTGGCGGCGCACGGCGACGATCACGTAGAGGGCGAAGAAGAGCGCCGCCAGGCCCCAGGGCAGCAGCCGGGACCCGGGGTCGGTCGGGGGCGCCGCCGGCGCCGCGGGTATCGCCGATGCCGGGGCCGATGCCGGGGCCGGGGCCGGGGCCGGGGCCGGGGCCGGGGCCGGGGTGGCGCGGAGGGCGGGGGTGGGGGGCATGGCCGGCGCGGTGGCCTCGGCGGTCGATGGGCCCAGCACTCGGAACGTTCTCCCTCAGCTTCTGCGCTTCTGCCCGCCGCCGGACGGCCACCCGGTCGGACGGGCGGTAACGAGCCATCGACGCTATCACCCGGGGTCGGCACCCCCGACGGGCGGGCGGGTGGGGGGCCAGCGGGCGACGGGTGTACGGGGGCGGGCAGCGCCGACGGGTGGGGGCGGCGAGTGCGTGGGGCAGGGGTGCCGCGGGCGGGGCGACCGGTGGGCGGGCCGGCGACCGAGGACCGGGGCATGCGTGGGCGGGCGACGGACACGCGTGGGCGGGCTCGGGCGCACCTGAAGGCGGAGGCAGCGGTGCCGGTCCACTCGGGGTGGGCGGGTGGGCGGGTGGGCGGGTGCCGGGCGGGGTGGCCCTGCCAGCGTCCTGCTGCCGGGGGCCGTAGACCGGCTGGTGACTGACAGCCGGCGGCTGGCGGCTGGCAGCTATCAGACCAGAGATAACAGCTGACAGATTTCACTATCTGTCAGCTGTTATCGCCCATCGGTCAGCTGCCATCCGCCACCTGCCACCCCCCACCACCACACCGCGACACGTCACGGCGGCGGTGGCAGCGCCGCCAGCGCTGCTGCGGTGGCCGTATGTGCGCGGGCATCCAGGGTCGCGGCGGTGCCCCTGCCCCGGTGGCGCAGTTCGGCGGCGGCCAGGCCGAGCAGTCCGGGCAACAGGTCGACACTGCGCCGGGCCAGCCAGGCGGTGCCGCGGGTGGCGAGCCACCACAGGTCGGCGGCCCGGCTCGGGGGCGGGGGTGCGCAGACCGCGGCCGGGGCCTGGCCGAGCTCGTGGCCGGCCGTGGCGAGCAGCGCATGGAAGCGACGGGCGATCAGCAGGTGGCCGGCCGGACTCGGGTGCAGCCGGTCGGCGCTGAGCAGCGCGCGGTCGGCCAGCCAGTCGAGGTCGGCCAGGTGCAGGTGGACCGCGCCGTGCCGGGCGGACAGCGCGTGCACCACCTCGTTGACGGCGACCATCCGGCGGGCCAGCGGCCGGGCCAGCGGGCCGGGCAGGCCGAGCAACACGCCCGGGTCGGGCAGGCACGCGGTGAGCAGTACCGCCCCCTGCCCGGCGAGCGCCCGCAGGGTGGCGTCGAGTGCGGCGGCGGTGCGGGCGATGTCGAAGCCGGCCCGCAGGGTGTCGTTGCCGCCGATCACCACGGCGGCGAGGTCGGGCCGCAGGGCGAGGGCCGCCGGTAGCTGGGTGCGGGTCAGGTCGGCGGCCAGGGCGCCGCTGACCGCGAGGTTGTGGTGGCTGACCCGGGCGGGGTCGGCGGCCAGGGCGGGGGCGAGCAGCGCGGTCCAGCCGCGCCAGCCGGTGCCGTCGGGACTGCCGACGCCCTCGGTCAGGGAGTCGCCGAGGGCGACGAAGCGCAGCTCGGTGAGCCGGGCGGGCCGGGGGTCGGCGAGTGGGTGGGCGGGGGCGGTCATCCGGCTCTCCCCGGAGCTCTCGCACCGGACACCGCAACACCGGACACCGCGGCCCCGACCCCTTCGCCCGCCGAGCCCGCCGATCCCGCCGAGCCCGCTATCGGCTCCCCGCCCGGCTCCCTCACCAACTCCCCCGCCGACTCGCGCACAGGCTCCGTCACCGACTCGTGCACCGACTCCCCCGCCGACTCGTGCACCGCGAGGAACGCCGCCACCGCGGCCGGCCACCCGTACCGCTCGGCCCGCGCCCGCGCCGCCGCCCGCCGTTCCCCCGCCGGACGGGCCAGCAACGCGCGGACCGCGGCGGCGAATCCGGGCCCGGTGTCGGCGGCCGCGCAACCGGCCGGGCCGACCAGGTCGGGCAGCGCCGAGGAGCGGCTGACCGCGACCGGGGTGCCGCAGGCGAGCGCCTCCAGGGCGGCCAGTCCGAAGGTCTCCACCGGCCCGGGCGCCAGCACCACGTCGGCGCAGGCGAGCAGCGCGGCGAGCTGCGCGCGGTCGGCCAGGTGGCCCAGGAAGCGGACCGGCAGCCGCTCCCGGTCGGCCTGCTCGGCCAGCCGGGCCCGCAGCGGCCCGGTGCCCGCCACCACCAGCGCCGCGTCCACTCCCCCGCGCCGGAGTTCGGCCAGTGCCGCCAGCGCCAGACCAGGCCGCTTCTCCGGGGAGAGCCGCGAGCAGAGCACCAGCAGTACCCGGTCGGGGCCGGCGTACCGGGCCCGCAGGGCGGCGTCGTACCGGCTCGGGTGCAGGCCGGCCAGGTCGACGCCGAGCGGGGCCCGGACCAGGTTGGGCACACCGATCCGGGCGAACTCGGCGGCCGCCCAGGCGGTGGTGCAGATCACCGTCCGGTAGCTGTGCGCCGTACGGGAGTTGAGCCGGTCGGCGAGCGCCCGGGCGGCCGGGTCGGGCAGGCCGCGGGTGCGCAGCAGGCCGGTGACGTTCTCGTGCGAGACCATCGCGGCCGGGATGCCGTGCCGGCGGGCCCAAGGGCCGGTCCAGCGCAGCGTGGTCCGGTCGGAGACCTCCAGGCGGTCGGGGGCGAGTTCGGTGAGCAGCCGGGCCACCGCACGGCGGTCGGTGAGCACCCGGTAGCCGCCGCTGGCCGGCAGCACCGGGCCGGGCAGGGTCACCACCCGTCCCTGCTCGGTGAGTTCGTCCTGCCGGGCGGGGCCGGGCTGCACCAGGACGGGCTGGTGCCCGGCGGCCAGGTAGCCGGCGCCGAGGTGGCGCAGGGCGGTGCGCAGGCCGCCGGAGACCGGGGTGATGAAGTTCGCGAGGCGGACGATCCGCAGGCCCCGGCTCATGCCAGCCGCCCCTCGACCGCACCGGGCCGCACGACCGGCGCGGCCGCGCCCGCCCGAGGCACCGGGGCGACCGCACCCGCCCGAGGCACCGGGGGCACCACAGCCGCCGGCACCGCGGGAACCACCGGGACCACCGAGGCCGCCTGCCCCACCTGACCCACCTGACCCACCGCAGCCGCCGCAGCCCCCGGCTGCTCGGGCACCCGCCCCGCCTGCCCCGACCGCGGCAGCGGCAGCGGCACCGGCACCGGCACGGACACCGGCGCCACCCCCGTCGCCACCTCCAGCACCTCGCCCCGGTGCTCGGCCAGCACCTCCGCGTAGTGCCGCAGCAGCAGGTCCCCGACCGCCTCCCAGGTGCGCGCGGTGACGTCGGCGCGGCCGGCCCGCCCGTAGGCGGCCCGCCGCTCGGGGTCGGCGGCCAGCTCGGCGACCGCCTCGGTGACCGCGCGGGTGTCGCGCGGGGCGACCAGCAGGCCGGTGCGGCGGTGGCCGACCAGGTCGAGCGGGCCGCCGGCGGCCGGGCCGACCACCGGGACGCCGCTGGCCATCGCCTCCTGGATGGTCTGGCAGAAGGTCTCCAGCGGGCCTGTGTGCACGAACAGGTCCAGGGTGGCGTAGCAGCGCGCGAGTTCCTCGCCGGTGCGGCGGCCGAGGAAGACCGCGCCGGGCAGCGCCGCCTTGAGCGCGCCGGCGCTCGGCCCGTCCCCGATCACCACCAGCCGCACGCCGGGCAGCGCACAGACCCCGGCCAGCAGGTCGACCCGCTTCTCGGGGGCCAGCCGGCCGACGTAGCCGACCAGCACCTCGCCACCCGGGGCCAGCGCGCGGTGCAGCGCCTGGTCGCGGTGGCGCGGGTGGAAGCGCAGCGAGTCGACGCCGCGCGGCCACAGGTGGACCCGGGGCACGCCGTGCGCGGTGAGGTCCTGGGCGGCGGGGGTGGAGGGGGCCAGGGTGCGGGCGGCGGCCCGGTGCACCGAACGGATCCGGTGCCAGGCGGTGGCCGCGCCGAGGCCGCCGCCGACCCGGTAGGCCTGGGCGTAGCCGGCCAGGTCGGTCTGGTAGACGGCGATCGCGGGCAGGCCGAGCCGGCGCGCCTCGGTCATCGCGCGGGCACCGAGGACGAACGGGCTGGCCAGGTGGACCAGGTCGGGGCGGTGGGCGGCGAGCGCCGCACCGAGCCGGGCGCTGGGCAGCGCGAGGCGGACCTGGGGGTAGCCGGGGAGCGGGACGGAGGGGATCCGGACGACGGGCAGGTCGAGCCGGCCCGAACCATCGACCCGGCCCGAACCATCGAACGGGGCCGAACCATCGAGCGGGGCCGGACCCTCGAGGGGGGTCGGGCCGAAGGAGTGCGCCGGGCTGTGCGCACCGCGGGCCGGCGCCGGGGTGATCACCAGCGGCTGGTGGCCGCGCCGGAGCAGGTGCTCGGCGGTGCGGAGCACGCTGTGGGCGACGCCGTTGACTTCGGGCGGGAAGGACTCGGTGACGATCGCGACTCGCATGCCATCGTTGTTGCCGGGCAGAACGTGCGCTGGGCCAAAGGGATCTGTCGTACAGGCGAATTGCGGCCAGCTCTTTCGCGCTGGTCAGGCCCGGGCGGTGTAACGGGCCCACTCCACGCAGTGAGACCGGCCCCCGATCCGAGCGGTGCGACCAGCCCCGATCCGAGCGGTGAGACCGGCCCCGATCCGAGCGGTGAACCCGGCCCATTCCCGAGCCCGCACCCCCAGGGCTCAGGTTCGATCGCACCATGACAAAGAATCCCCACATTTCCGCGCACAGCGGCTAGTCAACCGACCAGTAACCCACTTACCGTCAACTCCCCACCCACCTGCGTGAGGAGCCGACTCATGCCGCGCAGCACCTTACGATCCCCCCACCGCCAGTCCAGATCCCGCCGCTTCACCGCCCCCGCCGCCGCGCTCGCCGCCCTGCTGGCCGGCGCCCTGCTGGCCGCCTCCCCCGGCGCCGCCACCACCCCCGCCTCCGCCGCCGTCCACGCGCTGCCCGCCGCCGCCCCCGACTACTGCGCGGGCCAGTGCAACGACATCCTGCCGCCCGGCGAGAACGGCAACGCGACCCTCGCCGACATCCTGGCCAACAAGGTCTTCGGCACCCGCCCGGCGCACACCGAGGACCAGCTCGGCCCGTACGCCTCGCTCGCCGACAGCTACCCGGGGCTGACCGACGCCCAGCTGAACTCGTTCTTCGACGACGCCTCGTTCGGCGTGCCGGCCGACCAGGTGGAGAGCAGCATCAGCCCCCGCTCGGACGTGACCATCGTGCGGGACAAGGCCACCGGTGTCCCCCACATCACCGGCACCACCCGCTACGGCACCGAGTACGGCGCCGGTTACGCGGCCGCCCAGGACCGCCTCTGGGTGATGGACCTGTTCCGGCACGTCGGGCGCGGCGAGCTGTCGGGCTTCGCGGGCGGGGCGGCGGCCAACCGGCAGCTGGAGCAGAGCTTCTGGCAGGCCGCGCCGTACACCGAGGACGAACTGCAGGCGCAGATCGACACGGTGGCGAACGAGGGCCCGCGCGGCCGGCAGGCCCTGGCCGACGCGCAGGCCTA
The DNA here is from genome assembly GCF_050325825.1 of Kitasatospora sp. LaBMicrA B282. Taxonomy (NCBI): domain Bacteria; kingdom Bacillati; phylum Actinomycetota; class Actinomycetes; order Kitasatosporales; family Streptomycetaceae; genus Kitasatospora; species Kitasatospora sp. LaBMicrA B282. The sequence goes on along the minus strand of NZ_JBNQTI010000041.1, from coordinate 2,444 downwards.
CGTGGACGGCATCAACGCCTACCTGACCCAGGCCTACGACAACCGCACCTTCCCCGGCGAGTACGACCTCACCGGGCACGTCGACGCGATCACCAACGCCGGCTCGATCGAGCCCTTCAAGCTGACCGACCTGGTGGCCCTGGCCTCGGTGATCGGTGCGCTGTTCGGCTCGGGCGGCGGCGGGCAGCTGGCCTCGGCCGAGGTCAAGCAGGCCGCCGAGGCGCGCTACGGACAGGCGCTGGGCGACCAGGTCTGGCAGTCGCTGCGCGAGGCCAACGACCCGGAGGCGGTCACCACGCTGCACGACGGGCAGTCCTTCCCGTACGCGCTGCCGCCGAGCGATCCGCAGGGCGTGGCGATGCCCGACCCGGGTTCGGTGGTGCCCGAGCAGCTGGTCTACGACGCCACCGGCTCGGCCACCTCCGCCACCACCAAGGCCGCCGGGGTGCTGCCGGGCAACCTGCTGACCGCCAAGCACGGCATGTCCAACGCGCTGCTGGTCTCCGGCAAGTACACCGCCAGCGGGCACCCGGTCGCGGTGTTCGGCCCGCAGACCGGCTACTTCGCCCCGCAGCTGCTGATGCTGGAGGAGTTGCAGGGGCCGGGGATCAGCGCCCGCGGCGCCGCCTTCGCCGGCCTGAGCTTCTACGTGGAGCTCGGCCGCGGCCAGGACTACGCCTGGAGCGCCACCTCGGCCGGGCAGGACATCACCGACACCTACGCGGTGCCGCTGTGCACCACCGACGGCTCGCCGGTCACCCTGGCCGCCGAGTCCTACCTGTACCACGGGGTCTGCACCCCCTTCGACAAGCTGGTGCAGAACGACGCCTGGTCGCCGACCACCGCCGACTCCACCCCGGCCGGCTCCTACTCGCTGGTGATGTACCGCTCCGACTACGGGCTGGTGACCGCCCGCGGCACGGTCGGCGGGACCCCGGTGGCGTTCACCTCGCTGCGTTCCAGCTACGACCACGAGGTGGACTCGATCATCGGCTTCCAGATGCTCAACGACCCGGGCTCGGTGCACGACCCGGCGAGCTTCCAGCAGGCCGCGCAGAACATCAACTACACCTTCAACTGGTTCTACGCCGACTCCCAGCACATCGCCTACTACAACTCGGGGGACAACCCGGTGCGCGCCCCGGGCGTGGACCCCGGACTGCCGGTGCTGGCCCAGCCCGCCTACGAGTGGCAGGGCTTCGACCCGAGCGGCAACACGGCGCAGTACACCCCGCCGAGCCAGCACCCGCAGGGCGTGGACCAGGACTACTACGTCTCCTGGAACAACAAGCAGGCGCTGGACTACGGTTCGGCCGGCTTCGGCGACGGCTCGGTGCACCGGGTCAACCTGCTGGACTCCCGGGTCAAGGCGCTGGTCGCCCAGGGCGGGGTCACCCGGGCGATGCTCACCGGGGCGATGGAGGACGCGGCGGTCACCGACCTGCGCGGCGAGGACGTGCTGCCCGAGCTGCTCCAGGTGATCGACAGTCAGCCGGTCACCGATCCGCAACTCGCTTCCTTCGTAAGCGAGTTGCAGGCCTGGCAGGCGGCCGGCTCGAAGCGGGTGGAGACCACGGCCGGCAGCCACGGTTACGCGAACGCGGCCGCGATCCAGCTGATGGACGCCTGGTGGCCGCTGCTCGCCGACGGCGTCATGCACCCCGGGCTCGGCGACCAGCTCTACGCCGCGCTGACCGGGGCGCTGCAGATCAACGAGTCGCCCTCCGGCGGCCAGACCGGCGCCACCAGCGGATCGGTGAGCGCCAACGAGTCCATCCCGCACAAGGGTTCGTCGTTCCAGTACGGCTGGTGGAGCTACCTGGACAAGGACCTGCGGGCGGTGCTCGGCGAGCCGGTGGCCGGGCCCCTGGCCCAGCCCTACTGCGGCGGCGGCACCCTGTCGGCCTGCCGCACGGTGCTGCTGAACACCCTGCAGCAGGCGGCCGCCGAGCCGGCCACCCAGGTCTACCCGGGCGACGGCTCCTGCTCGGCCGGTGACCAGTGGTGCGCGGACACCATCATCCAGCGGCCGCTGGGCGGCGTCACCGACGACTCGATCAGCTGGCAGAACCGGCCGACCTACCAGCAGGTCGTGGAGTTCCCCTCGCACCGCTGAACAGCCCTGCGGGGGTGCCGACTTCGGCACCCCCGCAGGATCTCCCCGATCAGGCCGGGCCGCCGCCGTCACCCGGGTCCCCGGGGGTTCCGGCCCCGCGCAGCAGCACCGGGGCGAGCACCGCCCCGAGCAGCATCAGGACCGAGGCGCCGATCGCCGCCCCGTGCAGGCCGCCGGTGAACGCCTCCCGCGCGCCGACCAGCACCGCACGCCCCAGCTCCGCCGGCAGCCGGTCGGCCACCGCGGCCGCGCCGGCGAGCGAGTCCCGGGCGCTGCCGGCCGCCCCGGCGGGCCACACGGACTGCAGGGGACCACACCCCCCTCCCCC
>NZ_JBNQTI010000040.1:11195-55351 GCF_050325825.1 Kitasatospora sp. LaBMicrA B282 | reverse complement strand
GGCCGGGCCGCCCACCGCCCCGGCCGACCGGGAGCTGCCGGACCGACCGCCGGCCCCACCGGCCCCGCGCAGCACCCGGTGCAGCCGGCGGCCGATGTGGACCAGTAACCGGTCGCCGGCGGCATGTCCGAGCGTGTCGTTCAGCGACCGGAAACGATCGAGATCGAACAGGATCAGGCCGACGCTGTACTCCTCCTCGGTCTCGTGCTCGGCGATCGCCTCCTGGGCGGCCAGCAGCAACGCATGCCGGTTCGGCAGTCCGGTCAGCGGATCGGTGAGCTGATCCCTGGCCCGGTCCCGGGCGATCCGCCAGGCCGCCACCAGGACGGCCAGCGGGACCGCGAAGAGCGGCAGCAGTTCGGGCTCGTGCCGGCTGACCAGGACGGCCAGCGGAATGAGCGGTGCGGCTCCGGCCAGCAGCACACCGAGCAGCAGGACCGCACCCGCCACCCCCTGCGGCGGACGCGTCAGCGCACCGCCGGTCCCACGATCCATACGCCCTGTCCTCCGTCAGGCCCGCCCCCGCCAGGCCGCATCGCGGCTGGAACCGACCCGAAGAACGGTCGGCCCTGGCACTACCTGATCGCGTGCCAGTCGGTCTCAGCCCGGGAGCGGCCCCGGTCGGCGCCGGCCCCCAGCTGATCCTGCTGGCCGGTGCCCCCACTCCTGCTGACACACTGTTGCGCTCCAGGGTAAGTCCGCCCCCGGGGTGGGGGCGGACTTTCGGTCATCCGGAAGCACGCCAGCACGGGGTCGGCGCCGCACAGTGACACGATGCCCCCTTTACGCGCCCACCACCCGGGTGACGAGGCATCAGCACGATAACAAGAGGGACACGTCAGGCCTGGTCAGCCCCCTCGGGGGTTACCTCGGCGGCCCCGGCGGCGGCCGTTCCGGAGTCGCCGGCTCCGGGAACGGTCGACCCGGCCTCCAGCGGCGGCAGCCCGAGGTGGGCCCGGGCCGCGCCCGGACCGGCGTCGAGCAGCACCGCGAAGCCCGCATCATCCAGCACCGGCAGGCCGAGTTGCACCGCCTTGTCGTACTTCGATCCGGGGTTGTCACCGACCACCACGAAGTCGGTCTTCTTCGAAACCGAACCGGTCACCTTCGCTCCGCGGGAGACCAGCGCCTCCTTGGCCCCGTCCCGGGTGTGCCCCGCCAGGGTGCCGGTGACCACCACGGTGAGCCCCTCCAGCGGACGCTCCCCCTGCTCCTCGGCCGCCTCCTCGACGAACCGCACCCCCGCCGCCCGCCACTTGCGCAGGATCTCCCGGTGCCACTCCTCCTCGTACCACTCGACGATCGCCCGGGCGATGATCGGACCGACCCCCTCGGCGGCCGCCAGCTGCTCCTCGCTCGCCGCGAAGATGGCGTCCAGGTCACGGAACTCGCGGGCCAGCGCCTGCGCGGCCACCGGCCCGACGTGCCGGATCGACAGACCGTTGAGGAAGCGCCAGAGCGGGCGCTCCTTGACCGCGGCCAGGTTGTCCAGCAGCACGGTGGTGTTCTTCTTCGCCTCCCCCTTGAGATTGGCGAAGAAGGAGACAACCTTCTCCTCCCCGGTGGCGTCGTCGAGCTTGGGCAGACCGGTCTTCTGGTCGCGCACCAGCACCTTGATGGGCAGCAGTTGCTCGACACTCAGGCCGAAGATGTCCCCCTCGTTCTTGACGGGCGCCTCGGCCGGCTCCAACGGCTGGGTGAGCGCGGTGGCCGCCACGTAGCCCAGGCCCTCGATGTCCAGCGACTCGCGTCCGCCCAGGTAGGCGATCCGCTCGCGGATCTGGGCCGGGCAGTGCTCGGCGTTGGGGCAGCGCAGGTCGATGTCGCCCTCGGACATCGGGCGCAGCTCGCTGCCGCACTCGTGACAGGTCGCCGGCATCACGAACTCCTGCTCGGTGCCGTCCCGCAGGTCCTCCACCGGGCCGAGGATCTCCGGGATCACGTCGCCCGCCTTGCGCAGCACCACGGTGTCGCCCAGCAGCACGCCCTTGGCCTTGACCACCTGCTGGTTGTGCAGCGTGGCGTACTGCACCATCGACCCGGCCACCTTGACCGGCTCGGCCAGCACCGCGTACGGGGTGGCCCGACCGGTGCGGCCGATCCCGACCTTGATCGAGGCCAGCTTGGCGGTGACCTCCTCCGGCGGGTACTTCCAGGCGATCGCCCAGCGCGGCGACTTGGAGGTGGCGCCGAGCCGGCCCTGCAGCGCGATCTCGTCCACCTTGACCACCACGCCGTCGATCTCGTGCTCGACCGAGTGGCGCTGCTCGCCGTACTTCTTGATGAAGGCCCGCACCTCGGCCAGGCTGCCGACCACCGTGTTGTGCTTCGCGGTGGGCAGGCCCCAGTCGCGCAGCAGTCGGTAGGCGTGCGACTGGCAGTCGATCTCGAAGCCCTCGCGGGCGCCGATCCCGTGCACCACCATGTGCAGCGGGCGGGCGGCGGTGACCAGCGGGTCCTTCTGGCGCAGCGAACCGGCGGCGGCGTTGCGCGGGTTGGCGAAGAGCTTGACCAGCGCCTGGGGACGCTTGCCGGCCCTGGCCCGCTCCTCGTTCTCCTGCCGGCGGCGCTCGTTCTCGGCGGCGAAGGAGGCGTTGAGCTCCGCGAAGGCCTCGGTGGGCAGGTAGACCTCGCCGCGGATCTCCACCAGCGCGGGGACGTCCTCGCCCGTGAGCTGGTGCGGGATCTCCTTGATGGTGCGGACGTTGGCGGTGATGTCCTCGCCGACCCGGCCGGTGCCGCGGGTGGCGGCGAGCACCAGGCGGCCGTGCTCGTAGGTGAGGTTGACCGCCAGGCCGTCCACCTTGAGCTCGCAGAGGTAGTGGTAGTCCAGGCCGTCCAGCTCGCGGGCGACCCGGTCGGCCCAGGCGGCCAGCTCCTCGTCGTCCATCGCGTTGTCCAGGCTGAGCAGCCGCTCCCGGTGCTCGACCTTGGTGAAGCCCTCGGCCGCGCCGCCGCCCACCATCTGGGTCGGCGAGTCCGGGGTGACCAGCACCGGGTGGTCGGCCTCCAGCGCCTCCAGCTCGCGCATCAGCACGTCGAACCGGGCGTCGCTGACGATCGGCGCGTCCTGCTCGTAGTAGCGGACCCGGTGCTCCTCGATCTCCGCCGCCAGCTCGGCATGACGCCGGCGCGCCTCCGCCGGGACTTCCTCCCAGCCCTCGACAGCCGCCACCGAACGCCCTCCTTGACCGTTACTCCGGGTTGTCCACCAGGCTCTGAGCACCCCTCACGCTGAGTGACAGCGCCTGCCGGGCGTGGGCCGGGCTCGCGCCCGCCAGCCCGCAGGTCGGCGTCACCAGCACGCGGCGGCCCAGCAGTTCCGGATCGAGTCCGAGCCTGCGCCACAACGTCCTGACAACGGTGACATTACCGGCCGGGTCCGACACTGCCCGATCGACGCCACCGGACCCGGCGACCGCGGGAACCACACCGGCCAGCAGCACCGCGCCCGCCTCGATCGCCTCACCCAGGTCGTCGTCCTCACGCTCCGTCAACAGCCCGAAGTCCAGGGAGACTCCGGCCACGCCGGCCCGGCGCAGCAGCGGGATCGGCACCGCCGGCGCGCAGCAGTGCACCACCACCGGGGCGTCCAGCGCCCGGACCAGCTCGCGCAGCACCTCCTCGGCCAGCTGCCGGTCCACCGCGCGCAGCCGCTGGAAGCCGCTGGCCGTCTTCACCGCACCGGCCAGCACCGCGGGCAGCGAGGGCTCGTCCAGCTGCAGCACCACGCTCGCGCCGGGCACCCGCTTGCGCACCTCGGCCAGGTGCCGGCGCAGGCCCTCGGTGAGCGAGCCGGCGATGTCCCGGCAGGCGCCGGGGTCGGCCAGCGCCTTCTCGCCGTGCTTGAGCTCGATCGCGGCGGCCAGCGTCCACGGCCCGACCGCCTGCACCTTGAGCGCGCCGGTGTGGCCCTGGGTGAACTCCTCCAGCGCGTCCAGGTCCTCGCCCAGCCAGGAGTGCGCCCGCCGGGTGTCCCGGCCCGGCCGGTCGGCGAACCGCCAGCCGCTCGGCTCGACCTGCGCGAACAGCTCGACCAACAGGCCCGCGGTGCGCCCGATCATGTCCGCCCCCGGCCCGCGGGCCGGCAGCTCGGGCAGGAAGGGCAGTTGCTCCAGGGCGCCGACCGAGGTGCGGGCGGCCTCCCGGGCGTCGGTGCCGGGCATCGAGCCGATGCCGGTCGCGGCGCCGAGCAGGGCGGGGAAGGCGGGTTCGCGGGTCGCTTCGCTGGTCACGGGTGCAGACTACGCGGCCGGCGGGGCCGGCTGCCGGGTACATCCCCGGGATGACCGGCCCGCCGGATTACCCCGCCGGGCTGATGATCACCCGGGGCCGCGCCCCTAGCTTTGCTGCCATGACCAGAACAGAGGACACGGGGGACCTGGCCGCGGACCAGGTGGTGGTGCGCCTGGCCGGCGTGCGCAAGGAGTTCGGGGAGGCGGTCGCGCTCGACGGGGTGTCGCTGGAGATCCGGGCCGGCGAGGCGGTCGCGGTGATGGGGCCCTCGGGCTGCGGCAAGTCCACCCTGCTCAACATGATCGCCGGTCTCGACCGGCCGACCACCGGCTCGGTGACCGTGCTCGGCGAGGACCTCGGCGCGCTCGACGAGACCGGGCTCGCGCTCTTCCGGCGGCGCCGGATCGGCATGGTCTTCCAGTTCTTCAACCTGATCGACGACCTGCCGGCGCTGGACAACGTGGCGCTGGCGGCCCAGCTGACCGGCACCCCGGCCCGCCAGGCCCGGCGCCGCGCGTTGGAGCTGCTGGACGAGCTCGGCATCGCCGACCGCCGCAACGCCTACCCCGCGGTGCTCAGCGGCGGCGAGCGGCAGCGGGTCGCGGTGGCCCGGGCGCTGATGAACCGCCCGGCCCTGCTGCTGGCCGACGAGCCCACCGGCGCACTCGACAGCCAGGCCGGCGAGCAGGTGATGGACCTGCTGATCGACCTCAACCAGATCGGCCAGACGCTGCTGCTGGTGACCCACGACCGGCGCCTGGCCGCCCGGTGCGCGAGCCGGCTGGTCGAGTTCTCCGACGGCCGGGTGGCCCGCGAGTCGGCCCTGGAGCGGACCCAGTGAGCGAGCGAACAATTCAAGGGCTGCGCGTGCGCGAAGCGCTCACCGAGCTCTGCGAGGTGGGCGCATGAGCGCTGTGTGGCGGGCCTCCCGGGCGGCGGTGCGGCGGCGCCGGCTGCAGACCTTCGTGATCGGCCTGGTGATCCTCACCTCCACCGTCGCCCTGGTGGTCGCGCTCGGCCTGGTGCAGGCCGCCTCCGGCCCGTTCGACCAGACCTTCGACCAGCAGCGCGGCGCCCAGCTCACCGTCACCTACGACCCGGCCAAGGCGAGTGACGACCAACTGGTCCGGGCCGCCGAGCACCCCGGCGTCACCGCCGTCGCCGGCCCCTTCCCCGAGGTGGTGCTCACCGCACCCCCCAGCGGGATGCAGACCTCCGACGCCGCCGCGTACGTCCCGCCACCGGGTCCGATCACCTTCGTCGGCCGCGCGGACCCGGGTGGCCCGGTGGACCGGGTCGACCTCACCGAGGGGCGCTGGGCCGAGCGGCCCGGCGAGCTGGTGCTCATGAAGGCCCCCAGCCAGCACTACGCCAAGATCGGCAGCCGACTCACGCTGCCCGGGGCGCCGCCGCTGACGGTCGTGGGCCTCGCCTCCAGCATCAGCCTGACGGCCGACGCCTGGGTGACGCCCGACCAACTGGCCGCGATGCACCCGACCGCCACCGAGATGCTCTACCGGTTCGCCCACGCGGGCACGGCGGGCCAGGTGCAGGCCGGCCAGGCCGCGGTCACCGCAGGGCTGCCGCCGGGCTCGGTGCTCGGCTCGACCTCCTACCTGACGGTCAAGCAGTCGATGACCGCCTCGGCCCAGGCCTACATCCCGTTCCTGGGCGCCTTCGGCGTCCTGGGCCTGCTGGTCGCGGTGCTGATCACCGCCAACGTGGTCAGCGGCGCCGTGGTCTCCGGCTACCGCCACATCGGGGTGCTCAAGGCGCTGGGCTTCACCCCGAACCAGGTGGTCGCGGTGTACCTGATGATGATGCTGGTGCCGGGGGTGGTCGGCGGCGCCCTCGGCACCGGGCTCGGCGTGCTGGCGGCGAGACCACTGCTGCGGATGTCCTTCTCCGGCTTCGATGCCGGCTTCTTCACCGCCACGCTCAGCCCCTGGGTCCCGCTCGGAACGCTGATCGGCATGCCGGCCCTGGTGCTGCTGGCGGCCCTGTTCCCGGCGCTGCGCGCGCACCGCCTGCCCGCCGCCCGGGCGATCAGCGCGGGCAGCGCGCCGCGCGCCGGGCGCGGGCTGTCGGTGCAACGCCGGCTCGCCGGGACCCGGCTGCCGCGGTCCGTGAGCCTGGGGCTGGGCCTGCCGTTCGCCCGGCCGGCCCGGACCGCGCTGACCATGATGTCGCTGGTGCTCGGCGTGCTGACGGTGACCCTCACCGCCGGACTGAGCGGCACCATCAACGCGATCGTGGACTCGGACGCCGGCCGCGTCTCGACCGTCATCTACGCGAGCGCCTCGGGCGGTCCGGGACACCTCGCGCCCAAGCTGACCGACCGGCAGATCCAGGCGAGGCTGAGCTCCCTGCCGGGCGCGGACAAGGTCGTGGCCGCCGCACCCGTGCTGCTCCACGTGGCCGGCGACAACCAGCCCACCTGGGTCTGGTTCCTGCGCGGGGACAGCGAGGTCAACGACAACCCCCTGGTCAAGGGCCATCAGGCACACGGTCCGGACGAGTTCACCACGGGGACCGCGTTCGCCGAGAAGCGCGGCCTGACGCTCGGCAGCCGGATCACCCTGGAGCTGAACGGCCACCGGCAGACCCTGACCATGGTCGGCCTGTCGATCAACGACAACGCGGACGAGGCGAACGCCGACTGGCCGGCCCTGGACGCCCTGGCCCCCGGGCCGGCGGCGGACGGCTACGTCAACCAGTACTGGGTGCGGCTCGTCCACGGCACCGACGTCAACGCCTACGACGCGGCGGCGCAGGCGGTCGAACCCGCCCTGCAGCCCTCCCCCAAGGGCGGCGGCAACAGCATCCAGCTCACCATCGTCGGCACCGCCACGGTGCTCAGCGTGCTGCTCGGCACGGTCGCCGCGCTCGGCGTCTTCAACACCGTGGTGCTGAACGCCCGCGAGCGCCGCCGCGACCTGGGGATGCTCAAGTCGATCGGCATGACGCCACGTCAGGTGACGGTGATGATGGTCACCTCGATGGCGGCACTGGGGGTGGTCGGCGGCCTGATCGGGGTCCCGCTCGGGATGCTCGCGCACGCGGTGGTGGTGCCGCTGATGACGCACCCGGTGGGGATGGAGCTGCCGTCGAGCATGATGCACGTCTGGCACCCGGGCACGCTGGCGCTGGTCGCGGCGGCGGGGGTGGTGATCGCGGTGCTGGGGGCGCTGCTGCCGTCCCGGTCGGCGGCGCGGCTGACCATCGCGGAGGTGCTGCGCAGCGAGTAGGCGGGGGCCGGCGGGGCGGGGTGCGGGGCGGGGGCCGGACTGGGGTCGGTCCGCGCCCCGCTACTCCTTGTCTTCGGGGCGGTCAGTCCGCTTCCGGGGCGAGGGCCGGGATGTCGGCCGGAAAGAGGGTGACCAGCAGCCCGTAGGCCTCCCCCCGCGAACTGTCCACCGGCATCGGGGCCTCGCCCTCCGCGCGCAGCCGGGCGGCCAGCGCGTGCGCCTCCTCGTCGGTCAGCCAGAGGTGGCGCAACAGGGTGTGCTCGGCCTGCCCGGGGCGCGGTGGGAGGCGCTCGGCGATGGCGGCGTTGATCAGGAACTCGGCGCCGCCCTCGCTCTCCTCGTGGAAGGTGAAGCTGCGGCTGGCCAGCGCGAAGTACTGCTCGGTGCCGCCGCGCACCTGCCGGCTCTCGGCGAGCACTACCAGACCGGCCTCGCGCAGCGTCTTGACGTGGTACCCCACGGTGCCCTTGGGCAGCTGGAGCGCGTCGGCCAGCTGGCGCAGCGTCGCCGGGCGCTGGCGCAGCACGTTGATCAGGCGGTGGCGGACGGGGTGGCCCATCGCCTTGAACTGCTCGGGGGTACTGAGGACCAGGGGTTCGGGCTCGTCGTGGGCTGGCATGCCGAAAGTGTCCAGAAATCCGAACGCTTTGACAAGCCGACTGACGGGGCAACAGAATGGCCCTCGACATCAAGCGTCGAGTAATCCCGCCACTTACCTCAGACGGAGGTCCCCGTGCCCATCTCCATCGCCCGCGTCCCCACCGAGCGCCCCGCCCGCTACCTCAAGCAGCTCATCGCCCACCTGGGCCACAAGGCCACCACCACGATGACCGGCACCGCCCGCGGCACGGTCACCACCGGCGCCGGCAGCTGCGCGCTCACCGCCACCCCGCTGGGCCTGCGGCTGGTCGCCACGGCGGCCGACGAGGAGTCGCTGGCCCGGATCCAGGACGTGGTCGCCCGGCACCTGGTCCGCTTCGCCGCCCAGGAGGAGCTCATCGTCGAATGGGCAGCACCGGTGGCGGGCGGCGACCTGGAGCCGGTCTCGCCGCTGGTCGACGAGTACCTGCTGAACCACTGCACCCCCGCCGACGAGGTGCTCCACGACCTGGCCACCAGCACCCGCGAGGGCGCGCCCCGGTCCGCCGGGATGCAGGTCGCGCACGACGAGGGCGTGCTGCTCACCATGCTGACCAAGCTGGTCGGCGCCCGGTTCGCGGTCGAGGTCGGCACCTTCACCGGCTACTCCACCCTCTGCATCGCCCGCGGCCTGGCGGCGGACGGCCGGGTGCTCACCTGCGACACCAGCGAGGAGTGGACCGCCCTCGCCCACCCGGCCTGGGAGCAGGCCGGGGTGGCCGACCGGATTGACCTGAAGCTCGCCCCGGCCATCGAGACCCTGCGCGCACTGCCCGCGGACGCGGTGATCGACATCGCCTTCATCGACGCCGACAAGGAGGGCTACCGCGCGTACTACGAGGAGATCGTGCGCCGCCTGCGCCCGGGCGGCCTGGTGGTGCTGGACAACGTCTTCCTCGGCGGGCGCGTCCTCGACCCCGCCTACCAGGAGGCGGACCACGTGGCGATGCGCGAGCTGAACGACTTCATCGCGGGCGACGAGCGGGTGGAGTCGGTGATGCTGCCGGTGCGGGACGGGGTCACCCTGGCCCGGCGGCGCTGAGGCCGCCGGAACGGCTACGCGGGCTTGCGGGCCTCGATCAGGAACCGACTGGTGTGCGCGACGAACGGGCCCTCGCGCTCGATCCGGTCGTGCAGTTCGCGCAAGCGCTCCCGGTACGTGTGGACGGAGAAGTCGGGCACCATCCAGATCACCTTCCGCAGGAAGTAGATCACCGCGCCGATGTCGAAGAACTCGGTGCGCAGCGACTCCGCGCGCAGATCCACCACCTCGAACCCGGCCGCCTCGGCCGCCTGCCGGGCGTCCTCGGGGTGCCGCTTGCGGCGGACCTCCTCGGGCAGCCGGCCCAGGAAGAACTCCACCAGCTCGAACACGCTGGCCGGCCCGACCTGCTGCGAGAAGTAGGTCCCGCCCGGCCGGAGCACCCGGGCGACCTCCGCCCACCAGACCGCCACCGGGTGCCGGCTCACCACCAGGTCGAACGCCTCGTCGGCGAACGGCAGCGGCGGCTCGTCGGCATCGGCGACCACGACCACCCCGCGGGGGTGCAGCAGCCTGGTGGCCTTGGCGACGTTCGGCGGCCACCCCTCGGTCGCCACGGCGAGCGGAGGCAGCGTCGGCACCCCGGCGAGCACCTCGCCGCCCCCGGTCTGGATGTCCAGCGCGGCGGAGGCCCGGGCCATCCGCTCGCCCATCAGCTTCTGGTACCCCCAGGACGGCCGCTGCTCGGTGGCCCGCCCGTCCAGCCACGAGAAGTCCCAGCCCGCCACGGAGACCTCGGAAGCCTCGGCCACGAGATGATCGAAGGTGCGCGTCATGCTGCCGATCATGGCAGCGCGGGCGCGGAAGCGCTCGTGGAATTCCGGCCTCAGCAGAGGTCGAACGCGCCGCCCTTGAGGCCGGTGAGGAAGGCCGACCAGGCGGGGACGGGGAAGGCCAGGGCGGGACCGTGCGGGTCCTTGGAGTCGCGGGCGGCGATGGTGTGGGGGAGGATGGCGGTTTCGACGCACTGGCTCTCGGCACTGCTGTACGAGCTCTTCCGCCACGTGGCCTGGGACGGCCCGACCGTGCTCATGCTGCCCCCTCTGCTCGTTCGCCGAATTCGCCAGCAGCCTCGGCGATCAGGCTCACGGACTCATCAGGGCTGAGCGCCAGGCTCACGAGACGATCGAACGTGTCACCGTAGCGATCCAGGTCCTCGGCCGCTTCGATGAAGATGTCGCCGGCCCTGCTGTCGACATAGATGATCTCAGGCCCTTCCGCCTCAGGGAAGCTCAACAGTGCGAACGAACCGGGCATCCCGGCATGAGCCCCGGCAGTGAACGGGATGATCTGAAGCGTCACGTTGGGCAAGGCCGCCGCCGAAACCATGTGGCGGAGCTGATCACACATCACTTCAGGTCCTCCGACCGCACGTCGGATGGCCGCCTCGTCCAGCACCGCCCGGAACTGCAACGGTTCGTCCTTGACCAGGACGGAGTACCGCTCAAGGCGTACTCGCACCCGGCGGTCGATCTCGTCCTCATCGGCCGCGTGGAGCACGCTGCGAACCACTGCCCGGTAGTAGTCCGCGGTCTGCAGGAGACCCGGCACGTGCAACGATTCGTAGTTCCAGACGGCCCGCGCCTCGGCTTCGAGGCCGATGTACTCGATGTACCCGTCACGCAGGTCGGCGTGGTACGGGCGCAGCCAGCTCTGCTCGCCGTTGTCCTGCAACAGGGCCAGGACCTCGCCGCGCCGCAACTGCGGTACCTGGTACAGCTCCAGCAACGTCATCAACGTCCGCCGCTGCGGCCGGACCTTCGCGCTCTCGATCCGGTACAGCGTCGCGGTGTTGATGCCCGTCGCCTCCGCGACGTCTCCCTGGGTCAACTCGGCAACCGCCCTGAGCCTGCGCAGCTCGGCGGCCAGACGCCGCAGCCGGACTGTCGGCACTTGACGCTTCGTCACCATGGCACCCGATTCTTGCGACCAACTCCCTTTTGAGCAACTTGGATTCGCACATGCATGCCATGCATTTCCAGGCCTTGCTTTCGATGGACCAGCAGGTGCATCCTGACACAGGACACCGCTGTGGGTGATCACGCAATCACGCACAGCAGCGCCCCTTGGTGCGCCCTGCCCGCATCGCCCCTGGCTGGACGCGCCCTTCCTCCTCGACCTTCAGCACTTCCGAGGGAGCCCCGTCATGGCCGCATGCCTGCCTGAACCCGTCACCCCCACCCCCCGCCACCACTGCTGGCTCCCGCGCAGCCGGCGCTCGCCCGGGGACGCGCGCCGTCAGTTGCGCCGGTTCCTCGCCCAGCTGGATGGCGGCTCGCGCTTCTCCGACACCGCGGAGCTGGTGCTGACCGAGCTCGTCACCAATGCGTGGCAGCACGGCACCCGGGCCGGGCAGCGCATCTGGGTCGGGTTCGAGCACGACGGCACGGCCGACCTGCTGTACCTCGCGGTCGAGGACGCCAGCGACGCCAAACCCGTGCCGCGCCCCGCGACCGGGGACCGGGAGGCGGGGCGCGGGCTGCTGCTGGTGGCGGAGTTGGCGCGCGAGTGGGGGTGCGGGCCGCGGAACGGGGTCGGGAAGCGGGTGTGGGTGGTCATCGCGCCGGGGTGAAGGCCACGGACTGGGAAGTCGGCCCAGCCGACTTCCCACGCAGAACAGCTACGTCCGCCGCTGCCTCGCCGCCTCGTACAGCACGGCCGTTGCCGCGTTCGCCGCGTTGAGGGAGCTCGCGGCGCCCGTCATCGGGATGCTGACCAGGACGTCGCACCGGTCGCGCCAGGCCGTGCTCAGGCCGGAGGTCTCGTTGCCGACCAGCAGGAGGGTCGGGCGGGTGAAGTCGTGGTGGTAGACGGCGCGCTCGCCCTTCTCGTCGGTGCCCACCACCTGCACCGCCGGGTGCGCCGCCAGCCACTCCAGCACCTCGTGGTGCGAGGGCACCCGCACCGCGGGCAGGGCGAAGAGCGAACCCGTGCTGGCCCGCACCGACTTGGTGTCGTAGACGTCGGCCGCGTGGCCGGAGACGATCAGTCCCGAGGCGCCGAAGGCGTCCGCCGAACGGAGGATGCTGCCGATGTTGCCGGGGCTGGTGGGGCGGTCGAAGAGAACGCCGAGGAAGTCGTCCCGCACCGCTATCCGGTCCAGCGAGTCCTCGGGCATCGCGACGACGGCGATCAGCTCCGGGGCGGCCTCGCCCTTCTCCCCCAGCTCGGCCAGCAGCTCCGGTGCCATCGCCACCGTCTCCGCACCGCGCACCTCGCGCAGCAGGGTGTCCGCCCAGCCGGAGAGCCTGCGGCCGGCGTCGTAGAGCAGGGCCCGGATCGGCCAGCCGTGCTCGACGGCGAGCGAGATCGGGCGGACGCCGTGGACCAGGAACTCCCCGGCCCGGCGGCGCTTGGTGCGGTTGCCGAGTAACGCTTCCCATTGCTGGAAGCGGGAGTTGCGTGAGGTGATGCGCATAGCGCAGCAGGCTACCGCCCGGGGCGCACCGTGAGCTCGGTGATTTCGGCGTCCCGCGGCAGGTCGAGGGCGGTCAGCACGGCGGTGGCCACCGACTCCGGGGCGATCCAGCGGGTCGGGTCGTACTCCCGGCCCTCCTGCTGGTGCACCTTGGCCTGCATCGGGGTGGCCACCCGGCCCGGGTACACGGTGGTGACCCGGACGCCGCCACCGTGCTCCTCCTGGCGCAGCGAGTCGGCCAGCGCGCGCAGGCCGAACTTGCTGGCGGCGTAGGAGCCCCACTCGGCGTGCGCGGTGAGCCCGGCGCCCGAGTTGACGAAGACGACGTGGCCGCGGGCCTGGCGCAGCTGGGGCAGCAGCAGGCGGGTCAGCTCGGCGGGGGCGACCAGGTTGATCGCCAGGGTCTCCTGCCAGACCTTGACCGGGGTGTCCCCGACCGGGCCCAGCTCGACCACCCCGGCGACGTGCAGCAGCGAGTCCAGCTCCAGCGGCAGGGTCTGGTGGCCGAAGGCCCAGGCGAGCTTGGCAGGGTCGGCCAGGTTGCCGACCAGGGTCTCGGCACCGGGGAAGCGCTCGCGCAGCTCGGCGGCCCGGCCGGCGTCGCGGGCCAGCAGCCAGAGCCGGTCGCCCCGCTCCAGCAGGCGCTGTGCGACCGCGGCGCCGATCCCGGAGCCGGCGCCGGTGAGCAGGTGGGTGGCCATGGTGGGGTTCCTCTCAGGAAGTGGCGAGGTGCGCGAAGACCTCGGCCGGGGTCTCGGCGAAGGTGATCAGCTCGCCCAGCGGCCGCGGCAGGAAGCCCTCGGCGTCCATCCGCTCCAGCTGGGTGCGCAGGCCCGTGTAGAAGCCCTCGGTGTCGAGCACCACCACCGGCTTGCCGTGCAGGTCGTGCTTCTTGAGCTCCAGCACCTCGGTGACCTCGTCCAGCGTCCCGAGCCCGCCGACCAGCACCACGATCGCGTCCGCCCGGGCCAGCAGCTCGGCCTTCCGGGCGGGCAGGTCGGGGGTCATCACCAGTTCGTCGGCGCCCGGGTAACCCTTGTGCGCGAGCAGTTCGACCATGACGCCGACCAGCTTGCCGCCGGCGGCCTTGACCGTGTCGGCGAGCAGGCCCATCAGCCCGGCGTTGGAGCCGCCCCAGACCAGGGTGTGGCCGCCCTCGCCGAGCTGCCGGGCGAAGTCGGCGGCGGGGCCGGTGTAGCGGGCGTCGAGCGAGTACGCGGAGCAGAAGACGGTGATGTTCATGATGGACAAGGACTATCAGACGCCCGCCGCTCGGATCCCCGCCGGGGCCCGCCGCTCGGTGCTCGCGATGGTGGCCGAACCGACCACCCGGGTCCCGTCGTAGAGCACCACCGCCTGTCCGGGGGCCACCCCGCGCACCGGCCGGTCCAGGCGCACCGTCAGCTCATCGTCCGCGAGCTCGGCGGTCACCGGGACCTCCTCGCCGTGCGCGCGCAGCTGGGCGGTGCATTTCATCGACACCGTGCGCCCGCTCGCGGTGGGCGCGGTGCCGCACCAGCGCGGGCGGATCGCGGTCAGGCCGAGCACGTCGAGGCCGGCGGCCGGGCCGACGGTGACCGTGTTGGTGACCGGGGAGATGTCCAGCACGTAGCGCGGCTTGCCGTCCGGCGCCGGGCGGCCGATCCGCAGGCCCTTGCGCTGGCCGACGGTGAAGCCGTAGGCGCCGTCGTGCTCGCCGACCTTGGCGCCGGTCTCGTCCACGATGTCGCCGGTGGCGGTGCCCAGGTGCCGAGCCAGGAAGCCCTGGGTGTCGCCGTCGGCGATGAAGCAGATGTCGTGGCTGTCCGGCTTCTTGGCGACCGCCAGGCCGCGGCGCTCGGCCTCGACCCGGATCTCCTCCTTGGTGGTGTCGCCGAGCGGGAAGAGCGAGTGCGCCAGCTGCTCGGCGTCGAGCACGCCCAGCACGTAGGACTGGTCCTTGGCGGCGTCCACCGCCCGGTGCAACTCGCGGCCACCGCCGGGCAGTTCGACGATCCGGGCGTAGTGCCCGGTGCACACCGCGTCGAACCCGAGGGCGACCGCCTTGTCCAGCAGCGCAGCGAACTTGATCTTCTCGTTGCAGCGCAGGCAGGGGTTCGGGGTGCGCCCGGCCGCGTACTCGGCCACGAAGTCGTCGATCACGTCCTCGCGGAACCGCTCGGCCAGGTCCCAGACGTAGAACGGGATGCCGATCACGTCGGCGGCCCGCCGGGCGTCCCGGGAGTCCTCCAGGGTGCAGCAGCCGCGGGCGCCGGTGCGGAAGGACTGCGGGTTGGACGACAGCGCCAGGTGCACCCCGGTCACCTCGTGCCCCGCTTCGGCGGCGCGGGCGGCGGCGACGGCGGAGTCCACCCCGCCGGACATCGCGGCGAGCACGCGCAGCCGACGGCCGTCGGACGGGCCGGTGGGGGCACCAGGGAAGTCAGTCATAGTCCCCCAGGGTACGCAATGCCCGCCCCGGCCCCCGCAGCGATTACCGCTGCCCCGCGGTGCGGGCCCGGGCCACCACCGGCCCGATCGCGGCCGCCAGCGCGTCCACGTCCGCCTTGGTCGAGGTGTGCCCCAGCGAGAACCGCAGCGAGGCCCGGGCCAGCAGCGGGTCGCTGCCGATCGCCAGCAGCACGTGGCTGGGCTGCGGCACCCCCGCCGAGCAGGCCGAGCCGGTGGAGCACTCGATGCCGGCGGCGTCCAGCAGCATCAGCAGCGCGTCGCCCTCGCAGCCGGGGAAGGAGAAGTGCGCGTTCGCGGGCAGCCGGCCGGCCCCGGCCGGGTCGCCGTTGAGCACCGCGTCGGGCACCGCGGCCACCACCCGGGCGATCAGGTCGTCGCGCAGCTCGGCCAGCTGCACCGCCGCCTCCGGCTGCCGCGCCACCGCCAGCTCGGCGGCCGCCGCGAAGCCGGCCGCGGCCGGCACGTCCAGGGTGCCGGAGCGCACGTCGCGCTCCTGGCCGCCGCCGTGCAGCAGCGGCACCGGCGTCGCGGTGCGGGAGAGCAGCAGCGCGCCGACCCCGTACGGGCCGCCGACCTTGTGCCCGGTGACGGTCAGCGCGTCCAGTCCGGAGTCGGCGAAGGAGACCGGCACCTGACCCAGCGCCTGCACCGCGTCCGCGTGCATCGGGATGCCGAACTCGCGCGCGACGGCGGACAGCTCGGTGATCGGCTGCAGCGTGCCGACCTCGTTGTTGGCCCACATCACGGTGACCAGCGCGACCGAGGCGGGGTCGGCCTCGATCGCCGCGCGCAGCGCCTCGGGGTGCACCCGGCCGTGGCCGTCCACCGGCAGGTACTCGACCCGGGCGCCCTCGTGCTCGGCCAGCCAGTGCACCGCGTCCAGCACCGCGTGGTGCTCGACCGGGCTGCACAGCACCCGGGTGCGGGCCGGGTCGGCGTCCCGCCGGGCCCAGTACAGGCCCTTGACCGCGAGGTTGTCCGACTCGGTGCCGCCGCCGGTGAAGACGATCTCGCTGGGCCGCGCGCCGAGCGCGGCGGCCAGGGACTCCCGGGACTCCTCGATCACCCGGCGGGCCCGGCGGCCGGCCGCGTGCAGGGAGGAGGCGTTGCCGGTGGCACCGAGGTGCGCCGTCATCGCGGCGATCGCCTCGGGGAGCATCGGGGTGGTGGCCGCGTGGTCGAGGTATGGCATGGCTGAACCAGTGTAGGCGCCCCTCGCCCGGGCGTGGTGCCCGCGGGCCCACCGGCTGTCGGGGAGTCAGACACCCCTAGTCCTCACCGGCCCGGGTGCTCTTGCGGTGCCAGGCCCGGGGCGCGCGCCAGCCGTACTTGAGGGCGAGCATCCGCAGCACGAAGGCGATCATCGCGGCGCTGCTCGCGGTGACCGTGGTCAGGTGGCCGATCGCGATCAGCACCGTCACCAGGGTGGAGCCGACCAGCGCGGGCACCGCGTAGACCTCGCGGTCCCAGCGCAGCAGCGAGGGCGTCTCCATGGCCAGCACGTCGCGGATCACGCCGCCGCCCGCCGCGGTGAGCATGCCCAGCGCCACCGAGGCGACCGCGCCGAGCCCGTGGTCGTGCGCCTTCACCGTGCCGGTGACGCAGAACAGGCCCAGGCCGAGCGCGTCCAGGGTCTGCACGGTGCGGTTGATCCGCTCCACCTCGGGGTGCAGGAAGAAGACCACGATGCCGGCGACCAGCGGGGTGAGGAAGTACCCGAGGTTGGTGAAGGCGGCCGGTGGGGTGGCCCCGATCAGCAGGTCGCGCATCACGCCGCCGCCGAGCGCGGTGGCCTCGGCGAGCACGCAGATGCCGAAGATGTCCATGTTCTTGCGGACCGCGAGCAGGCCGCCGGAGAGTGCGAAGACGAAGATGCCGATCAGGTCCAGCGTCTGCTGCACGTCGGGCGAGAAGATCTGCGAGGTCACCGGCCCAGTGTCCCCTGTGCGACGGGATGTGCCGAAACGTTCCGCCGCGGACCGGGCCCGCCCGCCGGCGCCAGGGGCACCGACGGGCGGCCGTACGGCTCACTCCTCGCCGGCGGCCTCCGCCTTCGGCGCGGGCTCCGGCGACGCCGCCGGCCGGGTCACCGGCTCCGCCGCCGCCCGGGTCTCCGGGAAGTGGCAGGCCGTGAGGTGCCCCGGCCGCAGCTCGGCCAGCGGCGGCTCCTGCGCGGCGCAGATGTCCTGCGCCTTCCAGCAGCGGGTCCGGAACCGGCAGCCGCTGGGCGGGTTGATCGGCGAGGGCACGTCCCCGGTGAGCAGGATCCGCCCGCCGGCCCCGCCCGGCTGCCGGTCCTTGCGGCGCGGGTCGGGCGCCGGCACCGCGGAGAGCAGGGCGGTGGTGTAGGGGTGGGCCGGATCGGTGTCGAGCGTGTCGCGGTCGGCCAGCTCGACGATCTTGCCCAGGTACATCACCGCCACCCGGTCCGAGACGTGCCGGACCACCGAGAGGTCGTGCGCGATGATCAGGTAGGTCAGGCCGAGCTCGCGCTGCAGGTCGTCGAGCAGGTTGACCACCTGGGCCTGGATCGACACGTCGAGCGCCGAGACCGGCTCGTCGGCCACGATCATCTTCGGCCGCAGCGCCAGCGCCCGGGCGATGCCGATGCGCTGCCGCTGGCCGCCGGAGAACTCGTGCGGGTAGCGGTTGTAGTGCTCGGGGTTGAGCCCGCAGAGCTCCAGCAGCTCCTGGACCGCCTTCTTCACCCCGCCCTCGGTGGCCACCTTCTGCAGCTTGAAGGGGGCGCCGACGATGGTGCCCACCGTGTGCCGCGGGTTCAGCGAGGAGTAGGGGTCCTGGAAGATGATCTGGATGTCCCGGCGCAGCGGCCGCATCGCGTTCACGCCCAGGTGGGTGATGTCCCGACCCTCGAACTCGACCCGCCCGCCGGTGGGCTCGTCCAGTCGGGTGACGAGCCGGCCCATGGTGGACTTGCCGCACCCCGACTCCCCCACCACCCCGAGGGTCTCGCCGGCCCGCACCGAGAAGCTGATCCCGTCCACCGCCCGCACCGCGCCGGCGGCCCGGCGCAGCACGCCCTTGCGGATCGGGAAGTGCCGCTCCAGGTCGGTGACCCGCAGCAGCGGCTCACCGGCCGGGGTCGCCACCGGCTGGGCGACGTCCTGAATGTCCGTCATGATGCTTTGCTCTCCGTAACGTTCACCGAAGCTGGCACGGTGCTCTGGTCGGGCGTCACAGCTTGGGCGCGATCTGCTCGGCGAAGATCCGGCCCCGCTCGTCGGCCGGCAGGTGGCAGGCGGCGAAGTGGCCCGGGGTGGTCTCCACGAGCTCCGGCCGCTCGCCGTGCGACCGGCCGCCGGTCAGCTCGGCGTACGGGCAACGCGGGTGGAAGGCGCAGCCGGACGGCACGTTGATCAGGCTCGGCGGGGTGCCGCGGACCGGCACCAGCCGGTCCTGCAGCGGCCGGTCCAGCCGCGGCATCGAGCCCAGCAGGCCCCAGGTGTACGGGTGTTCGGGCGCGTCGAAGAGGTCGACGGCCGAGCCGCGCTCGACGCACCGGCCGCCGTACATCACCAGGATGTCGTCGGCCAGCTCGGCCACCACGCCGAGGTCGTGGGTGATGATGATCACCGCGGAGCCGAACTCCCGCTGCAGGTCCCGGATCAGGTCCAGGATCTGGGCCTGCACGGTGACGTCCAGCGCGGTGGTGGGCTCGTCGGCGATCAGCAGCGAGGGGTCGTTGACCAGCGCCATGGCGATCATCGCGCGCTGGCGCATGCCGCCGGAGAACTGGTGCGGGTAGTCGTCCACCCGGCGGTCGGGCTGCGGGATGCCGACCCGGTCGAGCATCTCGATCGCCCGCACCCGGGCCTGCTTCTTGCTCGCCGCCGGGTTGTGCACCCGGAACGCCTCGATGATCTGCGCGCCGACCGTGTAGTACGGGTGCATCGCGGTCAGCGGGTCCTGGAAGATCATCGCCATCGACCGGCCGCGCAGCCTGCGCACCCGGTCCGGGTGGGCGGCGACCAGTTCCTCGCCGTCCAGCCAGATCTCGCCGCCGATCCGCGCCCGCTTGCTGCGGTGCAGGCCCATGATGCCGAGCGAGGTGACCGACTTGCCGGAGCCGGACTCGCCGACGATGCCCAGGGTGCGCCCGCGGGCCAGGTCGAAGCTGACCCCGTCGACCGACTTGACCAGGCCGTCGTCGGTGTCGAAGTGGATCCGCAGGTCGCGCACGGACAGGAACGGGTCGCCCGGCCCGGCGGCGGCTGCGGGGGTGGCATCGACGGTCATGACAGCCTCACCCGGGGGTCGACGGCGGCGTACAGGAGGTCAACCAGCAGGTTGCAGACCACGATGAAGCAGGCCGCGACCAGGGTCACGCCGAGGATCTTCGGCAGGTCGTTGTCGGAGATCGCGGAGACCGCGAAGAAGCCGATGCCCTGCAGCGAGAAGACCTGCTCGGTGATCACCGCGCCGCCCAGCAGCAGACCGAGGTCCATGCCGAAGATGGTCAGGATCGGGGTGAGCGCGGCCCGCAGGCCGTGCCGGACCACCACGTCGCGCTCCGGCAGGCCCTTGGCCCGCGCGGTGCGGATGTAGTCCTCGCTCATCGTCTCCAGCATCCCCGAGCGGGTCAGCCGGGCGTACAGCGCGGAGTACAGGAAGGCCAGCGAGATCCACGGCAGCACCAGGTTGTCCGCCCAACTCAACGGGTTGTCCGTGAAGTTGACGTAGTGCAGATTGCTGAAGATCGGCCACTTGTAGCTGAACAGGGTGAGCAGCAGCGCACCGGTGAAGAAGATCGGCAGCGAGACGCCGGCCAGCGCCACGCCCATCGAGAGCCGGTCGAAGATCGACTTGGGCTTGAGCGCCGAGATCACGCCGGTGGCCACGCCGGACAGCACCCAGAGCACCGCGGCGCCGATCGCCAGCGAGAAGGTCACCGGGATCCGGGTGCGGATCTCCGGCCAGACCTCCACGTGGTTCTTGAAGGAGTAGCCGAAGCAGGGCACGTGGCAGGTGGTCGCGTCCGGACCGTACTTGTACTGGGCGCCGACGAAGAGCTGCTTCACGAACCGCCCGTACTGGATGTAGAGCGGCTGGTCGAAGCCGAGGTTCTTCTTGATCGCCGCCATCGCCTCGGGCGTGGGGTTCTTGCCGATGTACTGGGCGGCGAGCTGGTCGGTGGTCTCACCCGCGATGCGGGGGAGCAGGAAGAAGATGCAGAACGTGACCGCGCTGACGACCAGCAGCAGTACCAGGGCGGCGAACGTCCTGCGGATGATGTAGGCCAACACAGTTGGACGGCTCCGGGTGCCCCGCCCCAGGGGGGGGGGGGGGGGGGGGGGGGGGGGGGGGGGGGGGGGGGGGGGGGGAGGGGGGGGGGAGGAGAAAAAAAAAAAAAAAAAAAAAAAACCCCCCCCCCCCCCCCCCCCCCCCCCCCCCCCCCCCCCCCCCCTTGGGCCGGCTCCGCTCGCCTTCACCTGCCTTCGGGGACGGGGAGCCAGGCTCTTACTTGGAGGTGGTGCCGATGTTGAGGTAGTCGTACTCGCCGTCGTAGGCGGAGGTGGCGACCAGGTTGGTGTCGTTGGACGGCCGGAAGTTGAAGACCTTGTAGTCGGTCAGCGGGACGATCACCGCGTCGTTCATCACCTGCGCGTCGATCGCCGCGTAGTCCTTCTCCCGGGCCGACTGGTCGGTGTTGCTGCCCGCGTCGTCGATCAGCTTGTTGACCGCCGGGTCGTTCAGCTGGGAGAGGTTGCTGTTGCCGGAGGCCTTGATCGAGCGGCCGTCGACGATCTGCTGCAGGAAGCCGTAGCCGGTCGGCCAGTCGGCGGCCCACTGCATCATGATCATGCCGATGCCGTTCTTGTCCGTGAAGTCCGGCACGCCCGCGTAGTCGGAGAAGTACTTGCCCTGCGGGTACTGCTGGATGGTCACGTTGATCCCGACCTTGCCCAGCGCCGCCTTGATCGAGGTGGCCGCGGCGACCTCGGTGTCGCGCTCGCTGCGCGCGGTGATGGTGGTGCTGAAGCCGTCCGGGTGACCGCAGGCGGCGAGCTCCTGCTTGGCCTTGGCGTCGTCACCGTTGTTGTTCGGGCTGGCGTACGGGTTGATGCTCTGGTAGCCCGGGATGTCCGGCGGCAGCACGCTGGTGGCGATCGAACCGCGGATCGGGCCGCCCTCGGAGGTCTGCACCGAGACCTTGTCGAGCGCGTACTCGACGGCCTTGCGGCAGTCCACGTTGTCCAGCGGCGCGACCTTGGTGTTCAGCGCCATGTAGGCCAGGCGACCGCCGAAGGCGTTGTCGGTCTGCGCCTTCAGCTTGGAGTCGAGCAGCAGCTTGGCCTGGGTCTGCGGGTCGACGCCGCCGCCGACCAGGTCGACGTTGGCGTTGCCGGCGATCAGGTCCTGGTCGATGGTGTTCTGGTCGATGTTCATCTTCAGCACGATCTTGTCCGCGAGCTGCTTGCGGAGCGGATCGGTGCTCGGGTCCCAGTTCGGGTTCGGGACCAGGGTGGCGCCCTTGCCGTCGTCGTACGACTGGAACATGTACGAGCCGCTGGAGACGATGTGCTTCACGTAGCCGGCGCCGTCGTCCTTGGCCTGCGGCACCGGGGCCGTCTGCGGCGCGCTGACCAGGTAGTCGAAGTCGGCGAACGGCTGGTTCAGGTGGAAGACGATGGTGGTGTCGTCCGGGGTCTGGATCGACTTCAGGCCGTCGGGGCTCTTGTCGGTGTACGGGCCCTGGTAGCTGGGCGTGTTGTCGACCAGCAGTTCCTGGAAGTAGGTCGGGCCGTTGGAGTTCACGGTCGGCGCGAAGTTGCTGCGCTCCACCGCGTACTTGACGTCCTTGGAGGTGATCGGCGTGCCGTCGCTGTACTTCAGGCCGGCCCGCAGGTGGTACGTCCAGGTCAGGCCGTTGTCGCTGACCTGGCCCATGCCGGTGGCCAGGTCCGGGACCAGCTTGTCGCCGGCGCTGCCCGGGCCGGGCTGGAAGGTGGTCAGCGCCCGGGCGTAGAGCCGGGAGAAGTTCCAGATGTAGGCGTAGTAGGTGTTGCCCGGGTCGAGCGAGTCCGGGGTGCCCTTCATCTCGTAGGTGACCGTGCCGCCCTTCTGGGAGGACGCGTTCACCATCTGCGTGGTCGCGGCGTTCTGGCCGGCGACGGTGGTGCCGCCACCGCCGGAGGACTTGCTGCTGCCACAGCCGCTCACCACGAGCGCGGCGGTTGCGGTCACCGCTGCCATGGCGAGAAAGCGGGATCGGCGCATTGCTGGATCAACCCCTTGGGAAGAATGGTCTGGACCAGACCTGACGGGCCAGAGCTGACTGATGTGCAGAGGTCAGTTGCTGCGCGGGTCGAGCGCGTCGCGCAGTCCGTCACCGAGCAGGTTGAAGGCGAGCACGGTGATGAAGATCGCCAGACCCGGGACCACCATGTACTCCGGGTCGACCTGGTAGTACTTGATCGCGTCGTTCAGCATCCCGCCCCAACTGGACTGCGGGGGCTGGATGCCGACGCCGAGGAAGCTGAGTGCCGCCTCGAAGAGGATGTTGGTCGGGATCAGCAGGGTCGAGTAGACCAGGATCGGGCCGACCAGGTTCGGCAGCAGCTCCTTGAACAGGATGAACGGGCCGCGGGCACCAAGGCTGCGGGCCGCGTAGACGAACTCCCGCTCGCGCAGCGAGAGCGTCTGGCCGCGCACGATCCGGCCCATGTAGGGCCAGTTGAAGAAGCCGATCACGAAGATCAGCACCGCCAGGTGCAGCGGCAGGCCGTGCAGGCCGAACGCGCCGCCCTGCAGCGAGGCCGAGATGGAGATCGCGAAGAGCAGCAGCGGGAAGGCCAGGAAGGTGTCCATCACGCGGCTGATCACGGTGTCCACCCAGCCGCCGTAGTAGCCGGCCATCACGCCGAGCACGGTGCCGATGGTGTTGGACAGCACGGTGGCGCCGAAGGCCACCAGCAGCGAGACCCAGGAGCCCTCGATGATCCGGGAGAGCAGGTCACGGCCCTGCAGCGGGTCGATGCCCAGCGGGTGGGAGAGGCTCATGCCGCCGAACGAGCCGGTCGGCAGGCCGCCGAGGTCGGCGTCCAGCAGGTCCTGGTGCAGTGCGTCCGGGCTGAGCCCGAAGACCGATTCGATCGGCTTGGCCAGCAGGGCCAGCAGCACCAAGAGGATGACCACCACGCCGCCGGCGACGGCGGCCTTGTCGCGCTTGAAGCGCAGCCAGGCGATCCGGCCGAGCGAGCGGCCTTCGATCGCGGCCGGTGCGCCCGTGGTGGCCGGGGCGGGATCGCCGGGAACGGCCGGGGTGGTGTCGGTGGGTGTGGTCATGGGCAGTTGGCGTCCCCTCGCCGACGGTTGTCGGCCCATGGGCAGCCTGGAGACGGGCATGGCGGTGTCAGGTCCTGGTCAGAACCGACGAGCCAGGCCGGCTTGGCTGCTCGGCTGGTGCGGTGCGCAGAACTCTCGCCGCTGGCGACAGGCTCGCGCCAGCCCCGCCCGGCGAAGGATGCCCAACTGTGATCTACCGATATTCATGATCGGTAAACCTGAATGATCATCAGATGTTCACCGTGGATGATCATCTGGAGCGTCGGTGGTACGTGGACGTTCGATCCTTGATGCACCGTCAGATTCGCCGACGGAGGCCACCGCGGTCGACATCGGCGCAGGTCGTGCCGGGTGGACGGACGGTGGGGCGGTGATCGGGGCCGCGCCGGGGGTGGCGGCGGGGGTGCCGCGGACGCTCAAGGCACGCTCAAGTGCGCGTGCCGGCGCGACTCGCTCGTCGTCGCGGTCGGTGACCGGAGCAGGGGTGCGCGCTCAGCGACCGCACCCGGGCGGTCACGGTCAGCGACCGCCCCAGGGCTGCTGCGGCCAGCCCTGCTGCGGGGGCAGCGAGGCGCCGTACTGGGGCGCCTGCGGGTAGCCCGGCGGCGGGTAGGCGGCCGGGTACGGCTGCGGGGTGGCCTCGCGGTGGTAGAACGGCCGGGTGTTGGCGCGCAACCACAGCGCCACCGGGTCGTACTCGTCGCTCATCGCCACCGTGGAGACCGCCAGCCCGGGCGGCGCCTGCGCGATCGCCCGCTGCATCAGCGCCCGCACTGCCTCCACCGAGCCCGGTGAGGTGTCGTACAGCTCCAGCCCGATCGCCAGGTACGGCTCGCCCAGCACCGGCTCCACCCAGGCCCGGCGCAGCGCCCGCACCGGGCGCACCGAGGGCGCCTGCTGCATCAGCAGGCCGTGGAACCGCTCCAGGCCCGGCAGCTGGGGTTCGCCGATCCGCAGCGGGCCGGCCGGCAGCCGGTCCAGGCCGGCCGCCACCCGGCGCAGGTCCGCCCAGGGGACGCCGACCCCGCCGCCCGCCGCGTGCGGGTTGAGCCACAGGCCCCAGCGGGTGCGGTAGAGCGTGTCGGCGATCTCCCGGCCGGAGATCACCTCGTGCGCGCGGTTCCAGCCGCTGGCGGCCAGCTGCTCGGGGGAGGTGGCGGCCGGCGCGTAGCCGTGGCCGCCGATGTCCATGTTCCCGTACTGGGCGTCCGGGCTGCCGGGGCTGCCGTGCCAGAGCAGCATCCAGACCCGGCCGGCGGCCAGCTCGCGCAGCAGCTGCTCGTAGGCCTCCCAGCGCTCGGGAGCGACCTCCCGCAGGGCCCGCTCCAGGGCCCCCGGGTCCGCGCCGGGGGCCGGGCCCCACGGCCCCGCGCCACCGCCTGCCGCTCCCGTCGTCACCGGTACCCTCTCCCCGTTCCGCCCGCGTCCTCGCCGCGGCGCTCGCCGCGTGTCGGCGCCACCCTACGGCGCCCGGGTGACCAGCGTCATGCCGACCGGCGGGTCCGCCGGTCCGGCACGCTTCTTCGGTCGGTCAGCCCCGCTCGTAGAACGCGGTCAGCCCCGCTCGTAGAACGGCAGTACCCGCTGCAGCAGCCACTCCACCACCGGGTCGGCCACCAGATCCAGCAGCACCATGTGCACCCCGCCCGGCAGCGGCGCCACGCCCAGCGCCCGGCCGAGCGCCGTGTTCACCGCCACCGGGTCGGCGGGGGCCGCCGGGTCCAGCTGGACGCCCACGAAGAGCACGGTCGGCTCGCCCTCCACCGAGGCCAGCGCCCGGCGCGCCGTCAGCACCCCGCCGAGCGCGTCCAGCTCGGCCCGCACCGCGTACAGGAAGGCGGCCGGCTCCTCGGCCGGCTCCGGCTCGCGCAGCGCCACCCGGGCGCCCTCCGGCAGCCCCGCGCCGCCCGGCGCGCCCCAGCGGTCCTCGCGCGGCCCGCGGCGCAGCTCGGCGACCCCCTCCGGCGGCACCGGGATGCCCACCGGCGCCTGCGGGTTCACCGCGATGCCGATGCCCAGCGGCAGGCCGCGGGCGAACTCCCAGGCCGGGGCGACCGCGCAGGACAGGCCCGGGGCGTGCCGCAGGAACTGCTCCTCGGAGGAGAAGACCGGCACGTAGGGGGCGCCGGCCAGCTCGATGGTCGGCAGGTCGAGCGCGGTGCCGCCCGGGTCGCCGCCGGCGGGCAGCGGGATCCACACCTGGCTGCGGGCCAGCACCTCGATCACCCGGGGGGTGGCGCCGGGATCGCCGAGCGCGGCGGTGAGCACCTGCTCCAGCTCGTTGGCGGGCCAGCCGCTGCCGGCCGGTGCCTGGCCGGGCTCGGCCCAGCCCTGGGCCGGCACGGTGGCCTGACCGCCCGCGTAGCCCTCCGGGTACCCCACTGTCTCCATGGTCCCGGAGCCTACCGAGCCCGCCCCCTCTCCCGCGGGCCGCATCGGCATGCCATGATGTGCGCGTCCGCTGTGCGGACATCCGTTCGCCCGCAGCGTCACCGCCCGCTGCACCACCCCTCAACTTCATACTGGCCGCTCGAACCCGCGCGGGAGAGTCCGGAGGTGCCCTCGGCGGCACGGACCGGCGCCGAAGGAGCAAGTCCTCCCCGGAATCTCTCAGGCACCCCTACCGTGTGGGCGAGGCGAATCTGGAAAGCGGACACGGCCGTGCCGTGCGCCCACCCACGGTGCAAGCCGCGTCATCCTTGACGCGGTGAAGCTCTCAGGTTGTGACGACAGACGGGGAGACTCCACCCCTGCACGTCCATTCACGACACCGGGAGTCTCACCATGTCTCTGCGCCTGACCGCGCTCGACGCGCTGCACCGCACCCTCGGCGCGACCATGACCGACTTCGCCGGGTGGGACATGCCGCTGCGCTACGGCAGCGAGCGCGAGGAGCACCTCGCGGTCCGCACCAAGGCCGGTCTCTTCGACCTCTCGCACATGGGCGAGATCACCGTCTCCGGTCCGCAGGCCGGTGAGCTGCTGGACCACGCGCTGGTCGGCTTCATCTCGGCGCTCGGCGTGCTGCGCGCCCGCTACACGATGATCTGCCGCGAGGACGGCGGGATCCTGGACGACCTGATCGTCTACCGGACCGCCGAGGACGAGTACCTGGTGGTGGCCAACGCCTCCAACGCCCAGGTGGTGCTGGACGCGCTGACCGAGCGCGCGGCCGGCTTCGACGCCGTGGTGCGCGACGACCGCGACGCCTACGCGCTGCTCGCCGTGCAGGGCCCCGAGGCCAACGGCATCCTCTCCTCGCTCACCGACGCCGACCTGCCCGGCCTCAAGTACTACGCGCTGCTGCCCGCCACGGTGGCCGGCAAGCAGGTCTGGCTGGCCCGCACCGGCTACACCGGCGAGGACGGCTTCGAGATCTTCTGTGCCCCGGCCGACGCCGAGCACCTGTGGCAGGCGCTGACCGAGGCCGGCGCCCCGGTCGGCCTGGTGCCGGCCGGCCTGTCCTGCCGCGACACGCTGCGCCTGGAGGCCGGCATGCCGCTCTACGGGCACGAGCTCTCCACCGAGCTGACCCCGTTCGACGCGGGCCTGGGCCGGGTGGTGCGCTTCGACAAGACCACCAACGGCGGCGAGTTCGTCGGCCGCAAGGCGCTGGAGGCCGCCGCCGCGCAGGCCGAGGCCAACCCTCCGCGCAAGCTGGTCGGCCTGGTCTCCGAGGGCAAGCGGGTGCCGCGCGCCGAGTACGCGGTGGTCTCCGCTGAGGGTGCCCCGATCGGTCGGATCACCTCCGGCTCCCCCTCCCCCACGCTCGGCAAGCCGATCGCGATCGCCTACGTGGACGCCGCCTTCGCGGAGCCCGGCACGGCCGTCGCGGTGGACGTGCGCGGCAAGCACGAGCCCGTCGAGGTGGTCGCGCTGCCGTTCTACAAGCGCGCCCGCTGAGCCCGCTGCCGCCGACGGACTCCCACCCCGCGTCCCGTTCCACCGTCCGCTCAGCGGACCGTTTCCTCGTCACCGCCTCAGATCCTGGAGAATGAGCACCATGAGCAACCCTCAGCACCTGCAGTACAGCGCGGAGCACGAGTGGCTGACCGCCGCCGACGAGGCGGGCGTGTCGACCGTGGGCATCACCGAGCACGCGGCCAACGCCCTCGGCGACATCGTCTACGTGCAGCTGCCCGAGGTCGGCGACACCGTCACCGCCGGTGAGACCTGCGGCGAGCTCGAGTCCACCAAGTCGGTCAGCGACCTGTACTCCCCCGCCACCGGCGAGGTCGTCGAGGTCAACCAGGACGTCATCGACGAGCCGGCCCTGGTCAACTCGGCCGCCTTCGAGGGTGGCTGGCTGTTCAAGCTGAAGGTCACCGAGGCCCAGGCCGGCCTGATGACCGCCGCCGAGTACTCGGACCTCACCAAGTCCTGACCGGGTTCACGTCGGGACCGACCGACGCCGGGGCGGCCGCAGCGCGGCGGCCGCCCGCCTGCTCCCCCTCCCCGCCCGCGGCTCGCCCCCTCCTCCGACGGCCACCGCGCGCGCAACCCCCTTCACTGGAAGACACCACCATGACGGTTCTCAACCAGTCCCTGCACGCACTCGACCCCGAGATCGCGGCCGCGGTCGACGCCGAGCTGCACCGCCAGCAGTCCACCCTCGAAATGATCGCTTCCGAGAACTTCGCCCCGGTGGCGGTCATGGAGGCCCAGGGGTCGGTACTCACCAACAAGTACGCCGAGGGCTACCCCGGCAAGCGCTACTACGGCGGCTGCGAGCACGTCGACGTGGTCGAGCAGATCGCGATCGACCGGATCAAGGCCCTGTTCGGCGCCGAGCACGCCAACGTCCAGCCGCACTCGGGCGCGCAGGCCAACGCCGCCGCGATGTTCGCCCTGCTCCAGCCGGGCGACACCATCCTGGGCCTGAACCTGGCGCACGGCGGCCACCTGACCCACGGCATGAAGATCAACTTCTCCGGCAAGCTCTACAACGTGGTGGCCTACCACGTGGACGAGCAGACCAACCTGGTCGACATGGAGGAGGTCGAGCGCCTGGCCAAGGAGCACCAGCCCAAGCTGATCGTGGCCGGCTGGTCCGCCTACCCGCGCCAGCTCGACTTCGCCGCCTTCCGCCGGATCGCCGACGAGGTCGGCGCCTACCTGATGGTGGACATGGCCCACTTCGCCGGCCTGGTGGCCGCGGGCCTGCACCCGTCCCCGGTCCCCTACGCGGACGTGGTCACCACCACCACCCACAAGACCCTGGGCGGCCCGCGCGGCGGCGTCATCCTCTCGAAGGCCGAGCTGGCCAAGAAGATCAACTCCGCGGTCTTCCCGGGCCAGCAGGGCGGTCCGCTGGAGCACGTGATCGCCGGCAAGGCGGTCGCCTTCAAGATCGCCGCCTCCCCGGAGTTCAAGGAGCGCCAGGAGCGCACCCTGGAGGGCGCCAAGATCCTGGCCGCCCGCCTGCTCCAGGAGGACGCCAAGTCCGCCGGTGTCTCGGTGCTCTCCGGCGGCACCGACGTGCACCTGGTCCTGGTCGACCTGCGCAACAGCGAGCTGGACGGCCAGCAGGCCGAGGACCGGCTGCACGAGGTCGGCATCACGGTCAACCGCAACGCGGTGCCGAACGACCCGCGCCCGCCGATGGTCACCTCCGGCCTGCGGATCGGCACCCCGGCGCTGGCCACCCGCGGCTTCGTCGCCGACGACTTCCGCGAGGTCGCCGACGTGATCGCCGAGGCGCTGCTGCCCGGCTTCGACGAGGCCAAGGCCACCGCGCTGAAGGCCCGGGTCACCGCCCTGGCCGCGAAGTACCCGCTCTACCCGGAGCTGTAAGGCCCACCCCCGGGCGTGGTCGGCATCACTCCGGCCGGACCCCGCCCGCACCCCGGGGCACCGCGCACACTGGAACGTGAGCCGGTGCCCCGTGGCACGCCCCGACTCTCTCACCACGAGACTCCACGAGACCCAGACAAGGACGTCACCCCGTGGCCATCAGCGTCTTCGACCTCTTCTCCATCGGCATCGGTCCGTCCAGCTCGCACACGGTCGGCCCGATGCGCGCAGCCCGGATGTTCGCCCGCCGGCTGCGCTCCGAAGGCCTGCTGGAGCGGACCGCCACCGTCCGGGCGGAGCTGTTCGGCTCGCTCGGCGCCACCGGCCACGGCCACGGCACCCCCAAGGCGGTGCTGCTCGGCTTGGAGGGCAACTCGCCGCGCACCGTCGACGTGGCCAAGGCCGACCTGGACGTGGCGCGGATCAACGAGACCAAGCAGCTCAGCCTGCTCGGCCTGCACCGGATCGACTTCGACCCCGACCTGCACCTGGTGCTGCACCGCCGCCGCTCGCTGCCCTACCACGCCAACGGGATGACCCTGGCGGCGCACGACGCCGCGGGCCAGGAGCTGCTGGCCAAGACCTACTACTCGGTCGGCGGCGGCTTCGTGGTGGACGAGGACGCGATCGGCGCCGACCGGGTGGTCCCCGACGACACCCAGCTGCGCTACCCCTTCCGCACCGGCGAGGAGCTGCTGCGGCACACCCGGGAGACCGGCCTGTCCATCTCCGGCCTGATGCTGGAGAACGAGAAGGCCTGGCGCACCGAGGCCGAGATCCGGGCCGGCCTGCTGGAGATCTGGGCGGTGATGAAGGAGTGCGTCGCCGCCGGCCTGTCCCGCGAGGGCATCCTGCCCGGCGGCCTCAAGGTCCGCCGCCGGGCCGCCTCCGGCGCCCGCGCGCTGCGTGCCGAGGGCATCGGCCCGGCCAACGCGATGGAGTGGGTCACCCTCTACGCGATGGCGGTCAACGAGGAGAACGCCAGCGGCCAGCGGGTGGTCACCGCACCGACCAACGGCGCGGCCGGCATCATCCCGGCGGTGCTGCACTACTTCCAGAACTTCATCCCCGGCGCCGACGAGGACGGGATCGTCCGCTTCCTGCTCGCCGCGGGCGCGATCGGCATGCTCTTCAAGGAGAACGCCTCGATCTCCGGCGCCGAGGTCGGCTGCCAGGGCGAGGTCGGCTCCGCCTGCTCGATGGCCGCCGGCGGCCTGGCCGAGGTGCTGGGCGGCACCCCGGAGCAGGTCGAGAACGCCGCCGAGATCGGCATCGAACACAACCTCGGCCTCACCTGCGACCCGGTCGGCGGCCTGGTCCAGATCCCCTGCATCGAGCGCAACGGGATGGCCTCGGTCAAGGCCGTCACCGCCGCCCGGATGGCGCTGCGCGGCGACGGCCGGCACCACGTCTCGCTCGACAAGGCGATCAAGACCATGAAGGAGACCGGCGCCGACATGAAGGTGAAATACAAGGAGACCTCGCGCGGCGGCCTCGCGGTCAACGTCATCGAGTGCTGACAGCGCCGGGCATGCCGGTGCCGGACCGCCCCCCGCGCGGCCCGGCACCGGTGTTCGCCCGCTCCGGTCAGGCCGGCGGGTAACCGTAGGCCGTCGACCAGTCGGCGAGCACCTTGTCGCGGACCGCGGCCGGCCAGCCGTGCTCCAGGTCGCCCTTGACCGGGCGGTGCTCCTTGTCGAAGCGGTCGGCGAGCAGGCAGTTGTGGACCACCTTGCCGGCGCGGTAGCTGTGCTGCTCCTGGGCGGAGAGGTAGACCGAGAGGATCGCGGTCGGCTTCGCCGGGAAGTGCACCTCGCCGTGCTCCGGGTGGGTGCGGGTGGCGAAGGCCCAGACCACCTCGTTCACGTCGGTGATGTCGATGTCGTTCTCCACCACCAGCACCTTGGGCACCCCGAAGCCGGCCTTGCCCGCGAAGACCACCTCACCGATCCGGCGGCAGAGTTCGGCCGAGTCGACGTCCAGGGCGTCCGCCCAGTCCGGGTGGACCGAGACGATCAGCCAGTGCAGCGCCGACTCGAAGGAGAACCAGGCCGAGGCGGCCGGCAGTCCGGCCGCGCGCAGCTGGTGCAGGATCTCGGCGGCGTGCATGGTGCCGATCCCGGTGTGGTTCTCCTCCACCGGCGGGCCGGCGGCCACCACCGGCAGGATCGCGCCGTCCCGGTGGGTGACGGCGCTGACCCGGAACAGCGGCTTCGGTGTGCTGTCGTGCGCGACATAGCCGGGGTACTCGTCCATCGGGCCCTCGGGCACCGTCTCCTCGAAGGCGATGTGCCCCTCGATGACGATCTCCGCGGTGGCCGGCACCATCAGGTCCACGGTCTCCGCCGGGACCACCTCGAGGCCCTCGCCGAACAGCGC
Source organism: Kitasatospora sp. LaBMicrA B282 (assembly GCF_050325825.1). Lineage (NCBI taxonomy): Bacteria > Bacillati > Actinomycetota > Actinomycetes > Kitasatosporales > Streptomycetaceae > Kitasatospora > Kitasatospora sp. LaBMicrA B282. The sequence continues at coordinate 23,838 of NZ_JBNQTI010000040.1, read as the reverse complement.
GCCCAGGAAGTGGCTCTCGTCGTCGCCCTCCGGCAGCGGCATGCCGCCCACGTAGGGCAGCGCCGGCTCGACGCCCAGCGCCAGCGCGATCGGCATCGGCTCGCCGAGCGCCGACCACTGGGCGCGGATGATGCCCAGGTGCTGCGGATCGGGGATCAGGCAGGCCAGCCGGTCCCGGCCGGCGATCATCATCCGGTTGACCGACCAGTTGGTCCAGGCGGTGTCGGGGGTGCGGACGATGTTCATCCCGAAGGTCTGGATGTACCGGCCGCCGTCGTTGCCGTGGATCAGCGGGGTCGGGAAGGCGAACAGGTCGACCTCCTCGCCCAGCCGGACGTTCTGCTTGCACGGCGCACTCGCCCGGTCCACCACCACCGGCGGGATGCCGGGACGGGTGCGCGCCCCGGCCACCGCCTCCATGATCTCCTGGCCGGTCGCGGTGGCCGGCAGCCCGAGCGCGACGGCGATCCTGGCCAGCGGGTGGTCCGGGCCGCTGAGCCCGCCGGGCGCGCCGAGCACCCGGAAGCCGGTGCCCTGGTAGCCGGTGATGTTGCCGAACAGCGGAGCCGGCGCCCGCAGGTCGTAGGAGCGGCGGATCACCGCGCCGATCTCCAGGTTCCAGTCCACCTCGGCGTCGATCTCGTGGACCTCGCCGATCGCGTCCAGCTCCGCGATGAACTCGCGCAGGCTGCGCAGGTGCTTCACGCCGGGCCCCGTCAGCTCGCGTCGGCGCCGCGCAGCGCGGCGGCGTGCTCGGCGGCGAACTCGGCGAACGAGCGGGCCGGCCGCCCGGTCAGCGCCTCGACGTCCGCGCTGACCTCGCTCGCCAGGCCGGCCGCGTAGAGCCCGTAGAGCTCGACCAGGCCCTCGGCGCGCCAGGCCGGCCAGCCGGCGCCCAGCATCCCGGCCAGCGCGTCCCGGGGGTCCACCGCCGTGTAGGCGACCGGGGTCCCGACCACGCCGCCCAGCTGCTCGGCGATCCGGCCGTGGTCCAGCCCCTGCGGGCCGGTCAGCGTGTAGACCGCGCCCTCGTGGCCGGCCCCGGTCAGCACCGCCACCGCGGCGTCCGCGACGTCGCGGGCGTCCACGTAGGAGACCGCGCCGGTGCCGCCCGGCAGCAGCAGCCGCCCGGCCTTCAGGTCCTCGGTCATGCCGAGGAAGTTCTGGTAGAAGCCGTTGGGGGCCAGCACGGTCCACGGCAGCCCGCTCTTCACCAGGTGGTCGAAGCCGGCCACGTGCGCGGCGACGAACCGCACGCCCTCGGGTCGCTGGTCCACGCCGGCCGCGGCGTGCAGCACGATCCGCGGCAACCGGCCGGTGCGCACCGCGGCGTCGATCACGTTCTGCTCGTGCTCGGCCATCTCCGGGTGCACCGCGACCAGCAGGTAGACCACCTCGGCGCCGGCCAGCGCGGCGTCCAGCGAGGCCGGGTCGGCGAAGTCGGCGGCCACCGCCTCGACCCCGGCGTCCCACCCGGCGGGCACCGCCGCGGTGTCGCGGACCAGTGCCCGCACCTGCTGCCCGCGCTCGCGCAGCCCGGCGACGATCTTCGAACCCACGGTGCCGGTGGCACCGGTGACCACGATCACGAAAGCACTCCTCATGCTCGGGTGACGGCGACCAGTTGATGACCTGATCGATTGACTGTCCGTCAACTGGACAATCGCAGAGGGCCACTGGCCGATCAAGGTCGAAATCGAGCACAATCCATCAGCCCCGCTGATCGATCCGGCCCACCGGTCGACCGGGGCGGACCGGCGTGGACCGGCGTGGACACGGGGGAACCGCCTTGGACCTGACGGAGATCGAGACCTTCCTGGCGCTCTGCGAGGAGCTGCACTTCGGCCGCACCGCCCAACGGCTGCGGCTCTCCCAGTCCCGGGTCAGCCAGCTGATCCGCTCGCTGGAACGCCGGATCGGCGCACCGCTGTTCACCCGGACCAGCCGCCGGGTCGCGCTCACCCCGCTCGGCGAGCACACCCGCGGCCGACTGGGCGCCGCCTACGAGGCGCTGCGCTGCGGCTTCGAGGAGGCCCGGGTGATCGCGCAGGGGGTGATCGGCAGCCTCCGGGTCGGCTTCCTGGGCTGCCTGAACGGCGCGCCGCTGACCGGACTGGTCAGCGAGTTCGCCCGGCGCCACCCCGCCTGCGAGGTCAGCCTGGTCGAGGTGGGCTGGGGCGACCTCTACCGCCCGCTGCGGCTGGACGAGATCGACGTGCTGGTCACCCTGCTGCCGGTGGCCGAGCCGGACCTGCGGGTCGGCACCGTGCTGGTCTCGCACCCGCGGGTACTGGCCGTGGGCAGCGGCCACCCGCTGGCGGCGCGGCGGGAGGTGGACGTCGAGGAGCTGGTGGACTGGGTGGTGCTGGACGGCCCGCCGCAGCTCCCGGAGGCACTGCGGATCGAAGCGGCGCCGCCGTTCACGCCCCTCGGCAAGCCCGTGCGCCGGGCCCCGGGCGGGCGGACGTACCAGGAGGCACTGCACCACGTGGCCACCGGCGAGCTGGTGTGGGCCACCCACGCGGGGCTGTTCCGGGTCTACCGGCACCCGGGCGCGGTGCACCGCCCGCTGCGCGGCATGGCGCCGGCCAACGGCGCGCTGGTCTGGCGCACCGACACCGAGAACGCCAAGATCCGCGCCTTCGCCCGGCTGGCGGAGGAGCTGATCGCGGAGGCCGGGCCGGTGCGGGCACCGGCCGCGACCCCGCAGGTGGGCTGAGCGACCCCGCGGGTCAGCCGGCCCCCGCGAGTGGGCCGGACCCCGCGAGTGGGCCGGACCCCGCGAGTGGGCCGGGCTCAGACCACCCGCTCGCGCACCTTCAGCTCGAACCAGACGCCCTTGCCGCGCGGCAGCAGGTCGGCACCCCAGCGGTCGGCGAGGGTGTCCACCACCTGCAGCCCGCGCCCGCACTCGGCCAGCCCGGGCTCGGCCACGATCAGGCAGGGCAGCGCCCGGGAGGAGTCCCGCACCTCCACCCGCAGCCAGCCCGGCCGGCGCAGCAGCCGCAGCCCGATGGTGCGCCCGCCGGTGTGCCGGACCGCGTTGGCCACCAGCTCGGCGGTGAGCAACTCGCCCACCTCCAGCAGCGGGTGCAGCCCCCAGGTCTGCAGCACCGAGAGCACCAGCCGGCGGGCCAGCGGCCCCGACTCGCCGCGCGAGGGCAACCTCACCTCCTCGCCGGCGCCGGGGTCGCGCAGCCGCGGCAGCACGGTGCGCTCCAGCTCCCAGATGGAGAGCCGTTCCAGGGCTGCGAGCCCGGACCGGCCCGCCACCGGTCCTGCCGCCGGGCATGGCCGCTGGCCCGCTAACGGGGCCTCAGCTGCCAGGCCGGAACCGCGATGTGATGACTGATCGACTTCGCCCCATCCCGCCATGCCCTACATCATCGCGGTTAGCGAGCACCCGCGTACGGACAATGACGAAACGATCACTATTCATTTGGCATATGACAGACGCGCGAGGCGTCAACCCGCCGGGGCTACCACGCGCTCCACGGCATGTTCCAGCCGCTCAGCCCGTTGTCCGGGGAGACCTGCGCGCCCTTGGAGTTGACGACCTTCACGACATCTCCCACCATCGAGGCCGCGTAGAACTTGGCGGCCGGCGTGTCGGTGCCCCCGGCATCGCCCGGCGCGTCCTGCAGACCGACGCAGCCGTGGCTGACGTTCTGGTGGCCGAAGGTGCCCGCCGAGGACCAGTTGTTGCCGTGCACGTAGGTGCCGGAGTCGGTGAGCCGCATCGAGTGCGGCACCATCAGGTCGTACGCGCCGGGCGCCAGCCCCGGCACCGAGGCCGAGGTCATGTGGGCGGTGCCCTCCTTGGCCTCGATCACCATGGTGCCGTTGTAGGTCGGGTGCTCGTCCGAACCGCCGCTGATCGGGACGACCTCGGTGGTCTGGCCGTTGTCCTGCACGGTCATCGTGTGCGCGGCCTCGTCGACCGTGCTGACCTGGGCCCGGTTGCTGATCGTGAAGGACTCGTCGCGGTCCGAGCCGCCGTAGACGCCCGGGGCCACCTCGACGTTCTTCAGCCGGATGTGGATCTTGACCTGGGTGTTGACGTTCCAGAAGTTCTGCGGGCGGATGTCCAGCCGGCTGCTGCCCATCCAGTGGCCCTTGACCTGGGTGCCGTCCGAGGTCTCGAAGGTGATCGCCTGCTCGACCGCCTGCTTGTTCTGGATCGGCATGCCGAAGTTGAACGAGACGATCATGCCCACGCCGTAGGTGGCGCCGGTGGTCACGTTGTCCTGGCTGCGCGAGGTCCTGGCCGGGGTCAGCGTGCTGAAGCTGCTGGTGGCGCTGGTGGCCACGCCCTTGGCGTCGGTGGCCTGGGCCTTCACCTGGTAGGAGTCGGCGACCGAGAGGCCGGTGGCCGGCACCCAGCTGGTGCCGTCGGCGGAGATGCTGCCCTGGACCTGCCGGCCGCTCTTGTCGGTGACCGTGACCTGGCCGAGCCTGCCGCCGCTGACCGCCACCTTGAGCGCGTCCGGGGCGGCGTTCGTGGTGCCGTCCTTCGGCTCGATGTCGACCACGGCCGCGGAGGCGGAGCTCGCCGGGGCGGACGGAGCTGCGGCACCGGCGCTCGCCGTGCTGCCCGCGCCGGGGTTGCCGGCGCTCGCGGCCTTCGCCGTGCCGTTGCCGCCGTGACCACCGCACGCCGTGGCCAGCAGCAGGGTCCCGCCCACCGCCAGGGCCGCTCCCACGCGTATCGAGCGCATCCTCTACTCCCTGCCTTCCGTCCGGCCCAGCGGCTGGTGCGCCTGGCTCGCCCTCGTACCGCCAACACGTCACGGGCGGGCCACCGGTTCCCCACCGGTGCGACAAATCGCCCGATTGTTACATCCGATTACTTCACCCGTTCGGCGGCCCCGCTACCTTCCACCGGATATCCGCTACCGAATGGTGACCTTAACCCGAACGGCCCACCCCGAGACGAAAACGCCTCGGAGCGGGCCGCACGGTGCACCGGGTACCGGCCATTCAGCCGGTCATCGGAAATTCCGGGTCGGTCACCAGGAACCCCACGGCAGCGTCCAGCCGCTCAGCCCGTTGTTGGGCGCGACCTGCTTGCCTATCGAGTTCTTGATGATCACCACGTCGCCGATCAGCGAGGAGGTGTAGAACTTGCCGGCCGTCGAGTTCGCGTCGCCGCCCTTGGCGTCCTGCAGGCCCACGCAGCCGTGGCTGGCGTTGGACTGGCCGAACGCGCTGCTCCAGTAGTTGCCGTGCACGTAGGTGCCCGAGTCGGTCAGCCGCATGGCGTGCGGCACGTCCGGCACGTCGTACTCCCCGCCGACCACGTTGGAGACGGTCGCGGAGTTCATCCGGGTGACCAACTCCTTGCCCTCGATCGTCATGATCCCGTTCCACGACGGGTTCTGGTCGTTTCCGGCCGTGATCGGCAGGGTTTCCGTGGTCTGGCCGTTGTCCTGCACCGTCATGGTGTGCGCGGCCGCGTCCACCGTGGAGATCTGCGAACGACCGATCGTGAACGACTCGTCCCGGTCCGAACCGCCGTACACGCCCGGCGAGACCTCGACGCTCTTCAGCTTGTAGTGGATGGTGACCTTGGTGCCCGGCTTCCAGTAGTCCGCCGGACGGAAGTCCAGCCGCTGGTCACCGAACCAGTGGCCCTTCACCTGGGTGCCGTCGGAGGCCTCGAAGGTGATGCCCTGGGCGACCGCGTCCTTGTTCTTGATCGACTTGTTGAAGTTGACCGAGACGATCATGCCGACGCCGTAGGTGGCGCCGGTGGAGACGTTGTCGTTGGACGAGACCGTCTTGGCCGGGGTCAGCGTGGTGAAGCTGCTGTCCAGCGCGGCCTGCTGGCCCGCCGCGTCCTGCGCCTGGGCGTGCACCTTGTAGAGCATCCCGACGGCCAGCGCGCCGGACGGCGCCCAGGACAGGCCGTCGGTGGCGATGGTGCCGGGCACCGGGTTGCCGTCCTTGTCGGCCACCGTCACCTGGGTCAGCTTGCCGTCCGCCACCGCGACCTTGACCGCGCCGCTCGGCGCCACGTCCTGTGCGCCGTCCGCGGGCGTCACCGTCAGCTTGGCGGTCGACAGCTTCGGCGAGGCCGCGGCCGACGGCGAGCCCGCCGCCGCGCTGCTGCCACCGGTGCCACCGCCGCCGCCCGCGGCCGTGGTCTTGCCCGAGGGGTCGTCCGGCCCGCAGGCGGTGCCGAGCACCAGCACCCCACCGGCCAGCAGCGCGATGGCGGCCCGCTTGGCCACCGTCCGGCTCGCCCGCATCCCTCTCGCGGCCGCAGCCGCCTGAACCGCCTCCACTGGGCGCTCCCCCTCTTCCGTCATCGGCGAAGCACCGCACCGGGCCCGCGTCGCGACAGAATAACTGGGCCGAATGAGTGAATCTTCGGCGGGACGGGCGTGACCATGAGGTGAAAGGGGGTCAGGTCATCCGGGGTGGTCGAGCGGCCGTGGACCGCCCCGCGGCCGGTGCCGGCGGGGCCCGGAACGCCACCCGAGTCACCCGCTTCCCGCGGCGGAACGTCCCGCGCTCGAACTCCTGCTGCCCACCGATCGAGCGTCGCTCCAGAGCGGCCTTCAACCATCGGATTCTGCCAGGGTGACGAGGGAACGATTCCACTCGGCGGACATCCGTCCGTAACACGGCATCGGCGGGCAGCTCGGAAGGACGGCGGGCATGACGACAGAGCGGGAACTGGAGCAAGCCCCGGCGCACCGGTCGGCCCCGGCCCCCGCGCCGGCCGCCGGCCCCACCACCGGCCCCGACCGGGGCCCGGCCGCCGCGGACCCCTGGCCGGGCAGCTGGCAGCCGCTCGGCGCCCGCTACCGGGTCGGGTCGGACGGCAGCCACGGGACCAACTTCGCGCTCTGGGCGCCCGGCGCCGAGGCCGTGGAGCTCTGCCTGTTCGACGACGAGGGCACCGAGACCCGCCACCTGCTGCCCGAGCAGACCTTCCAGACCTGGCACGGCTACCTGCCCGGGATCCGCCCCGGCCAGCACTACGGCTACCGGGTGCACGGCCGCTGGGACCCATGGACCGGCGCCCGCTGGAACCCGGCCAAGCTGCTGCTCGACCCGTACGCCCGGGCGGTGGACGGCGAGTTCACCGGGCACGGCGCCTGCTGCGGCTCGGTGCGCGACTGGCCCGAGGCGGAGGTCGCCGACACCGTCCGGGACAACCGCGACTCGGCCCCCCACACCGCGCGCGGCGTGGTGGTGCACGACGACGACGACTGGTCGGACGACCGCCGCCCGAAGACCCCGTGGGCCGAGACCGTCCTCTACGAGCTGCACGTGCGCGGCTTCACCATGCGCCACCCGGGCATCCCGCCCGAGCTGCGCGGCACCTACGCGGGCCTGGCCCACCCCGCCGCCATCGAGTACCTGACCTCGCTCGGGGTGACCGCCGTCGAGCTGCTGCCGGTGCACCAGTTCGCCAGCGAGGACCACCTGCACCGGCGCGGCCTGACCAACTACTGGGGCTACAACTCGATCGGCTGGTTCGCCCCGCACGGCGGCTACTCCGCCTCCGGCACCCGCGGCCAGCAGGTCGGCGAGTTCAAGCGGATGGTCCGCGCGCTGCACCAGGCGGGCATCGAGGTGATCCTCGACGTGGTCTACAACCACACCGCCGAGGGCGGCGAGCTGGGCCCGACCCTCTCGCTGCGCGGCATCGACAACGGCGGCTACTACCGGCTGGGCCGCGGCAACCGGGGCAACCGCGGCTACAACGACTTCACCGGCTGCGGCAACACCCTGGACACCCGCCGGCCGCAGACCGTGCGGCTGGTCACCGACTCGCTGCGGTACTGGGCCGCCGAGATGGGCGTCGACGGCTTCCGCTTCGACCTGGCCGCGGCCCTGGCCCGCGGTAGCGACGGGGTGGACATGAACCACCCCTTCCTGGCCGCGGTCTCCCAGGACCCGCTGCTCAGCCGGGTCAAGCTGATCGCCGAGCCCTGGGACGTCGGCCACGGCGGCTACCAGGTGGGCAACTTCCCGCCACTGTGGGCCGAGTGGAACGACAAGTACCGCGACACCGTGCGCGACTTCTGGCGCGGCGCCCGCCGGGACGTGGCCGAGCTCGGCTACCGGCTCTCCGGCTCCTCCGACCTCTACCAGCTCGGCGGTCGCCGCCCCTACGCCTCGGTCAACTTCATCACCGCGCACGACGGCTTCACCCTGCGCGACCTGGTCTCCTACAACTCCAAGCACAACCTGGCCAACGGCGAGGACGGCCGGGACGGCACCGACGACAACCGGTCCTGGAACTGCGGCGCGGAGGGCGAGACCGCCGACCCCGCGGTGCTCGACCTGCGCCACCGCCAGCTGCGCAACCTGCTGGCCACCCTGCTGCTCGCCGGCGGGGTGCCGATGCTCACCGCCGGCGACGAGTTCGGCCGCACCCAGGGCGGCAACAACAACGCCTACTGCCAGGACAACGAGACCAGCTGGGTGGACTGGTCGCTGCTGGAGCAGCCGCAGTGGCGGGCCCTGCGGGACCTGGCCGCCACCCTGATCAAGCTGCGCCGGGCCCACCCGGTGCTGCGGCAGCGGGCCTTCTTCTCCGGCCGGGCGGCGGTGCCCGGCGGGCAGCGCGACCTGGCCTGGTACACCGCGCGCGGCACCGAGATGACCGACGGCGACTGGTACGCGCCCACCGGCCAGCTGGCCATGCTGCTCAACGGCGACGCGATGAGCGAGCGCGACCAGCACGGCCGCCCGGTCACCGACGACAGCTTCCTGCTGCTGATCAACGCCGCCGACGCGCCGGCCGCGTTCACACTGCCCGGCGGCGGCCCCTGGGAACTGCTGGTGGACACCGCCGACCGCCCGTCCGGCCGACCGCTGGCCCCGCGTTCCCTGCGACTGCTGCGCAGCCGAGTGACACCGCGCTAACCGTGGCCGGTTCGGTTCGGCCGAACCGGCCCGGCCCGGAAAACCTGATGAGAAGCGGCCACCACCCCGCCTACCCTCGGCCTGATGTCCGAGAACGCCGAACCCCCGTTCCCGCAGCCCGGCACCGCACCCACGAGGTCCACGGTCCGCTCGCTGCTCCGCCTCGGCCCCTACGCCCGCCCGATCCGCTGGCGCCTGGTCGGGGCGGTGCTCGCCGCGCTGGCCGCCTCCACCGCGGTCCTGCTGGTGCCGCTGGTGCTGGGCCGGATCGTCGACGGCCCGATCGGGCACCACCGGCTGTCCGCGCTCTGGCCGCTGATCGGGCTGCTCCTGCTGCTCGGCGCCGCCGAGGCCGGCCTGTTCGGGCTGCGCCGGGTGCTGGTCGCCCGGCCGCTGGCCCGGGTCGAGGGCGCGATGCGCCGCGACCTGTACGCCAAGCTGCAACGGCTGCCGGTGGCCTTCCACGACCGCTGGCCCTCCGGGCAGCTGCTCTCCCGGGCCACCTCGGACATGTACACCCTGCGGCTCTTCCTGGCCTTCCCACTGATCTTCCTGATCGTCAACTCGCTGATGTTCGTCGCCGGTTCGGCGATGATGCTGGCACTGGACTGGCGGCTCGGCCTGATCGCGCTGCTCCCGGCGATCCCGCTGGTGCTGATCTGCCTGCGCTTCGAGACCCGCTACTCGGCCGCCGCCCGGCTGGCCCAGGACCAGAACGGCGACCTGGCCACCGTGCTGGAGGAGTCGGTGCTGGGCATCCGGATCCTCAAGTCCTTCGGCCGCCAGCGCACCATGGCCCGCCAGTTCGCCGCCCGGGCCGAGCTGCTGCGCGGCACCGAGCTGCGCAAGGCGCGGATGCTGGCCGACCTGTGGGCGGTGATCGTCGGGCTGCCGGAGGCGGCGCTCGGCACCTCGCTCGCGGTCGGCGCGGTGCTGGTCGCCCACGACGAGCTGACCACCGGCACGCTGGTCGCCTTCCTCTCCACCGCGCTGGCGCTGCGCTGGCCGGTGGAGTCGCTCGGCTGGCTGCTCGCCTACAGCAACGAGGCGGGCACCGCGGCCGACCGGTTCTTCGACGTGATGGACACCCCCGAGGAGCCGGGACCGGACGGCACGGCCGGCGACGGTGACGGCGCCCTGGCGAGCGACGGCATCCGGCTCACCGGCGTGCGGTTCCGCTACCCGGACGCCCCCGCCGACTCGCCCGACCTGCTCTGCGGCATCGACCTGCACGTCCGGCACGGCGAGACGATGGCCCTGGTCGGCGCCACCGGCAGCGGCAAGACCACGCTCACCGCGCTGCTCCCCCGGCTCTACGACGCCACCGCCGGCACCATCACGCTGGACGGCCGGGACATCACCACGCTGCCCACCGGGCAGCTGCGCTCGATCCTCGCGGTCGCCTTCGAGGAGCCCACCCTGTTCTCCGCCACCGTCCGGGAGAACGTGCTGATGGGCGCCCCCGGGGCGAGCGAGGAACAGCTGGCGCGGGCCCTGGAGGTGGCCCAGGCCGGCTTCGTCGGGCAGCTGCCGCAGGGCGTGGACACCGAGGTCGGCGAGCAGGGCCTGAGCCTGTCCGGCGGCCAGCGCCAGCGACTCGCACTGGCCCGCGCGGTGGTCGGCGACCCCGACTTCCTGGTGCTGGACGACCCGCTCTCCGCGCTGGACGTGCACACCGAGGCGCTGGTCGAACGGGCGCTGCGCGAGGTGCTGAGCGGCACCACCGCCCTGGTGGTGGCGCACCGGCCGAGCACCGTGCTGCTGGCCGACCGGGTGGCGGTGCTGGCCGAGGGCCGGATCCTGGCCACCGGAACCCACCAGCAGCTGCTGGAGAACTGTCCCGAGTACCGCGAACTGATGTCCGGCGAAAGCGCGCTGGAGACGAGTGTGAGCCGATGACCACCACCGTGGCCGAAGACGAACTGCCCGCGGTCGCCGACGAGGAGATCCCGGTCCCGCCCGGCGCCTCCGCCGCGCTGCTGCGCTCGCTGCTCGCCCCGCACCGGGGCCGGGCCGTCGGCGCGATGCTGATGATCCTGCTCCAGCAGGCCGCCCTGCAGTCCGGCCCGCTGCTGGTCGCGCTCGCCATGGACCAGGGCATCCCGGCGCTGCGCCGGCACGACTCCGGCCCGCTGGTCGCGGTCACCGCCGGCTACCTGGGCTGCGCGGCGCTCAGCACGCTGCTGCAGCGCGCCTTCATCCGGCTCACCGGACGGCTCAACCAGGACGTGCTGCTGGAGCTGCGCACCCGGATCTTCCGGCACGCCCAGCGGCTCGGCCTGGACTTCCACGAGCGCTACACCTCGGGGCGGATCATCTCCCGCGCCACCAGCGACGTGGACGCGCTGCGCGAACTGCTCAACGAGGGCCTGCAGGAACTGCTCGCGGTCATGCTCTCGGTCTGCTACATCGCGGTCATCCTGCTCGTGATGGACTGGCGCCTGGGCCTGCTCGCGCTCGGCTCGGTGCTGCCGATGGCGCTGCTGGTGCGGATGTTCCGGCGCCGCAGCTCCCGGGTCTACCGCACCTCGCGCACCGCGGTCGCCTCGGTGATCGTGCGCTTCACCGAGACCATGAACGGCATCCGCCCGGTGCAGGCCTTCCGCCGCGAGGAGGCCAACCTGGCCGCCTTCGACACGGTCAACCGGCAGTACGCCACGGCGAACGCCAACGGGCTGCTGGAGATGGCCCGTTACGTCGGGCTCTCGCGGGCCACCGCGAACCTCTGGGTCACCCTGGTGGTGCTGGTCGGCGCCTGGCTGGTCACCGACGGCAGCCTGGAGGTCGGGGTGCTCACCGGGTTCGTGCTCTACCTGCGCCGGTTGTACGACCCGATCGACCAGCTGGCGATGTTCCTGAACAGCTACCAGTCGGCCGCCGCCGCCCTGGAGAAGATCGCCGGTCTGCTGGCCCACGAACCCAGCGTCGCCGAGCCCGCCGACCCGCAGCCGCTGCCCGCCACCACCGGGACCGGCGCCGGCCCCGGGCGCACCGTCGCCTTCGCCGGCACCGCCTTCGCCTACCGCACCGGCAAGGTGGTGCTGCCGACCTTCGACCTGACCCTGCCGGCCGGACAGACCACCGCGGTGGTGGGCGCCACCGGCGCGGGCAAGTCCACCCTGGCCAAGCTGCTCGCCCGGTTCTACGACCCGACCGCGGGCCGGATCACCCTGGACGGGGTGGACCTGCGCGAGCTGTCCACCGCGGAGCTGCGCCGCGGGGTGGTGATGGTCACCCAGGAGTCCTTCCTGTTCTCCGGCACCGTCGCGGAGAACATCGCGATCGGCCGCCCCGAGGCCACCCGGGCCGAGATCGAGGAGGCCGCCAAGGCGATCGGCGCGCACGACTTCATCACCGCGCTGCCCGACGGCTACGACACCGACGTCCGCAAGCGCGGCGGCCGGATCTCCGCCGGCCAGCGCCAGCTGGTCGCCTTCGCCCGGGCGCTGCTGGCCGACCCGGCGGTGCTGATCCTGGACGAGGCCACCAGCTCGCTGGACGTCCCCGGGGAGCAGGCGGTGCAGCGCGCCATGCGCACGGTGCTGGCCGGCCGCACGGCGGTGATCATCGCGCACCGCCTCTCCACCGTGGAGATCGCCGACCGGGTGCTGGTGATGGAGGCCGGCCGGATCATCGAGGACGGCACCCCCGCCGCACTCATCGCCGGCCGCGGCCGGTTCGCCACCCTGCACACCGCCTGGCGGGAGTCCCTGGTCTAGGCACCTGCCCGTGCTGCCCGGGCTAGCCGGGCAGCACG
>NZ_JBNQTI010000040.1:0-11185 GCF_050325825.1 Kitasatospora sp. LaBMicrA B282 | reverse complement strand
GTTCTGCTCTTGTTCCCCACCCCTAACGGCTTTTGGTGGGGGTTCCTTGGTCGGAACCCTTGCTTGTGCTGCCCGGGCTAGCCGGGCAGCACGGCCACCTGGTCCGGCAGGTGCAGCGCGTTGCTGCACGGCAGCCGCTGGGCCACGGCCTTGGCCATCTTCAGCGCGACCGCGGCGTAGGCCGCCCGCACCCGGTCGGTCGACGCCGTGCCCAGGTCCGCGCTGCTCACCACGATCCGGATGAACGGCGAGGTCTTGCCGGTGCCCTGGTACGTGCACGGGAACTGCACGGCCAGCGGCCCGGTGCCCTGGGCGATCCACCCCTGCGCGTCCGCGCCGAAGTCCACCGCCTGCAGGGTGTTGCCGAGCAGCCGCGGGTCCTCCGCGCCGTCGGTCTCGTCGGCCGAGCCGACCGCCACGGAGAGCATGCTGGAGCGGTCCCGGTCGTTCCAGACCAACCGGCAGCTGGACATCAGCACCCCGGTGCTGACCGGCCCGTCGAGGGTCCCGCGCTCACTGGCCTTGGCCGACCCGTCCGGCCCCGCCAGCAACTGGTAGTCGGCGGGCCCCAACTCCCCCCAGCACGCGCTCTGCGGCAACGTCACCGACTGCCACGGCTTCCACCAGAACCCGGTCACCCCCGCCCCGGCCACCAGGGCCAGCGCCATCCCCCACACGAGCAACCGCCGCCGCCCCCGCCTCCCGAGGGCCGCCTCCGTCTCGAATTCCGTCTCTACCCCAACGCCGGCCATGGTGCCCCCACGCAACCGCTTGGCAACAGATGGCGACATCCTAATCACATGATGTGAGCGAAAAGCCAGGGTTTCCATGGACCTGACATGATCTTGACGCTCATGAAGGTGCGCAGGAAGTCGACCCACCCGACTTCCTGCGCACCAGCTTCACGGGCCCGCTAGCGCAGGACCCCCGCGTCCATGCCGGCCGACTCGGCCGGGAGGGCGACCAGGCCCAGCTCGGCAGCGGAGGCGAGCAGGGGGTGGTTGGGGAGCACCCGGACCGTGTAGCCGAACGGGCCGGTGCGGGCCAACTCCAGGGTGCCCTCGTAGCGTTGGCAGCCCGACAGGTCGCGGCCGCCGACCGGCTTGAGGGTCTGGAGGTCGGCCTCGCGGATCAGGTCGGCCTCGTCCACCGCCCCGGCGACCACCTGGACCTCCACGTCGTCCGGCTCGAGCGCACCGAGCGCCACCTGGACCCGCAGCGCCAGCACCGAGCCCAGCTCCGCGGCCTCGGCGGCCGCGTCGACGTGCTCGACCCGGACCGCGGGCCAGGCCGCCCGCACCCGGGCCTTCCAGTCCGCCAGCAGCCGCGCCCCCTCGCCGCGCAGCCCGCGCTGGGCGAGGGCCGCCGGGGTGTAGAGGCGCTCCACGTACTCCCGGACCATGCGGCCGGCGAGCACCTTGGGGCCGAGGGTGACCAGGGTGTGCCGCACCATGGCGATCCAGCGGTGCGGCAGGGCGTCGGCACCACGGTCGTAGTAGGTGCCGGCCACCTGGTGCTCGATCAGGTCGTAGAGCGCGGCGGCCTCGATGTCGTCGCGCTGGTCCTCCTCGAAGCCCGCCCCGTCGGCGGTGGGGATCGCCCAGCCGTTGCGGCCGTCGTACCACTCGTCCCACCAGCCGTCCAGCACCGAGAGGTTGAGGCAGCCGTTGAGCGCCGCCTTCATCCCGGAGGTGCCGCAGGCCTCCAGCGGCCGCAGCGGGTTGTTCAGCCAGACGTCGCAGCCGGGGTAGAGGTGCTTGGCCATCGCCATGTCGTAGTCCGGCAGGAAGACGATCCGGTGCCGCACCGCGGGGTCGTCGGCGAACGCCACCAGTTGCTGGATCAGCCGCTTGCCGCCGTCGTCGGCCGGGTGCGCCTTGCCGGCGACCACGATCTGCACCGGACGGGTGGGGTGCAGCAGCAGGCCGCGCAGCCGCTCCTGGTCGCGCAGCATCAGGGTGAGCCGCTTGTAGGAGGGGACCCGGCGGGCGAAGCCGATGGTCAGCACGTCCGGGTCGAGCACCGACTCGGTCCAGCCCAGCTCGGCGTCACCGGCCCCGCGCTGCTTCCAGGAGGCGCGCAACCGCCGCCGGGCCTCCTCGACCAGCTGGGCCCGCAGCTCGCGCCGCACGGTCCAGATCTCCGCGTCGCCGATCTGCTCGACCTCGCTCCAGCGCTCGGAGCTGCCGACCGACATCGCGGCCTCGGCGCGCTCGGCGCCGATCGCCGCGGCGCCCAGCCGGACCACCGCGGGGTCGATCCAGGTGGGGGCGTGCACGCCGTTGGTGATCGAGGTGATCGGCACCTCGGCGGCGTCGAAGCCGGGCCACAGCGCGCCGAACATCTCCCGGCTGACCTCGCCGTGCAGGGTGCTCACCCCGTTGGCGCGCTGGGCCAGCCGCAGCCCCATCGCGGCCATGTTGAACAGCTTGGCGTCGCCGCCCGGCCAGTTCTCCACGCCGAGCGCCAGCACCTGGTCGACCGGGACGCCGCGCAGCGCCGCGTCCCCGCTGAAGTGGCGGGCCACCAGCTCGCGGTCGAACCGGTCGATGCCGGCCGGCACCGGGGTGTGGGTGGTGAACAGGGTGCCGGCGCGGACCGCCTCCAGGGCGGCGGCGAAGTCCGGGCCGGCCGCCGAGGCGACCAGCTCGCGGATCCGCTCGATGCCGAGGAAGCCGGCGTGCCCCTCGTTGGTGTGGAACACCTCCGGCTCCGGGTGCCCGGTCAGCCGGCAGAAGGACCGCACGGCGCGGACCCCGCCGATGCCGAGCAGCATCTCCTGGAGCAGCCGGTGCTCGCTGCCGCCGCCGTAGAGCCGGTCGGTGACGTCGCGCTCGGTGGCGGCGTTGGCCTCCAGGTCGGAGTCGAGCAGCAGCAGCGGGACCCGGCCGACCTGGGCGCGCCAGATCCGGGCGGCCAGGGTGCGCCCGCCGGGCAGCGCCAGCTCGACCTGGCAGGGGCGCCCGTCGGCCTCGCGCAGCAGGCTGACCGCGAGCTCGTCGGGGTCGAGCACGGGGTAGCGCTCCTGCTGCCAGCCGTCCCGGGCGAGCGACTGGCGGAAGTACCCGTGGCGGTAGAAGAGACCGACGCCGATCAGCGGCACGCCCAGGTCGCTGGCCGCCTTGAGGTGGTCGCCGGCCAGGATGCCGAGACCGCCGGAGTACTGCGGCAGCGCCGCGGTGATGCCGTACTCCGGGGAGAAGTAGGCGATCGCGGCCGGGCGCTCGCCGGTCTCCCCGCGGTCGTCGCCCTGGTACCAGCGCGGTGCGTTGAGGTAGTCGTGCAGGTCGTCGATGAGGTCGCCGAGGCGGCGCAGGAAGCGGCGGTCGCCGGCCAGCGCGGCGAGCCGGTCGGCCGGTACCTCGCCGAGCAGTCGGACCGGATCCTCGCCGACGGCCTCCCAGACCGCCGGGTCGACCGATCGGAAGAGCTCCCGGGTCTCCGGGTGCCAGGACCAGCGCAGGTTGAGCGCTAGCTCGTGCAGTGGCTCGAGTTGCTCCGGCAGGACGGTGCGGACGGTGAATCTGCGGATGGCCTTCACGGCCCGAAGCGTAGACCGAAGCAACGGGGTGATGGGGCGTCAACTCTCGTAACGCGCCTCCATTCGAGCGACGGTTGAGATCACGTGTGGCGCAGTTGTAGCAACGGGGAGCGCAGGGGGCGCGCGCGGCACGGCAGGCGTACGCCGGTCGTGTGAGGGCCCCCGGAGCAGGTGGCCAGAGATGGTCGTTCTGCTCCCCCGCACCACTCAAGCCGCCCTCGAACCGAGTGGTAAGAGCTACGAACAGTGCGAGGATGTGTGCAGGCCGCTGCTGCAGCGGGTCGGCATGGGTGGCGACTCCCGTGCGGCTCGGCCGGTCCTCGCGCTCCGCTTCCCCAGACTCGCTCCCCCGACCCACCGTCAGCCCACCGGCCGTCAGCTCTCCGGTCATTAGCCCAGCCGGCGCACCTGGTGTCCCCCCTGGTGTGCCACGTGCGTGTCCTCACGCCTGCCCTGATCGTTTCCGGGGTGGGTCGGAATCGCCCTTGGGCGTGCCGCGAGGCCGCGCGCCGGGACGCGCGCCGTGTCGCAGTTCCGGGCCGCCGCGGGCGTCGGATTTCGGCCAGGCTCCCGGGCGCGGCGGTTGCGGGCGGGCTCCGGTCGCACGTCAGTCCCCACCCAGCAGTCCTCCCGGACCTCCCCGGCGCTCGATCCGCCCGCGGGACGGCCGCCGATCTCTGGCAGGAGTTTGGCATGCACGGCGACACACGGAATCAGTCCGCACTGGTGTCCGAGGGGTTGGAGCCGCTCACCGCTCCGGTATCGATTCCGGCCATAACGGCGTCGCACGCCGTACGCGCCCCCCGAACGGCCGAAGCGCCGGTCGGCAATTCCTCGGCCACCGACGCGCCGGAGCCGCCCCCCGCCGCGGCGCACCCGGTCGCCCCGGTACCGGCCGCCGCGAAGCCGGCCGCCCGCAGGGCCCAGCCCGCCCGGAAGGCCGCAGCAGCCGCCCCCCGAACCACCCGTACCAAGGCGAGTCCGGCGAGCACGGCACGCCGGACGAAAGCGAGCGACCCGATGATCGGCCGGATCCCCGTCCTGGACGTGGCCCCGCAGGTGGACGGCGGCCGCCGCCCCGCCCGCGCGGTGGTCGGCGAGACCTTCCAGGTCACCGCCACCGTCTTCCGCGAGGGCCACGACGCGGTCGGCGCCAACGTGGTGCTGCGCGACCCGCGCGGCCGCGGCGGCAGTTGGATCCCGATGCACGAGCTGGCCCCGGGCACCGACCGCTGGGGCGCCGAGGTCACCCCGACGGCCGAGGGCCGGTGGAGCTACACCGTGGAGGCCTGGAGCGCCCCGGTGGCCACCTGGCAGCACGCCGCCTCGGTCAAGGTGCCGGCCGGTCAGGACGTCGAGCTGGTGCTGGAGGAGGGCGCGCTGCTGCTGGAGCGCGCCGCCGCCGGGGTGCCGAAGAAGGACGGCCGGGCCGAGGTGCTCAAGGCCGTGCACGCGCTGCGCGACCTCGCGATGCCCCCGCTCTCCCGGCTGGCCGCCGCGCTGGCCCCCGCCGTGACCGGCCCGCTGACCCGCCACCCGCTGCGCGAGCTGGTCACCGCCTCGACCCCGCTGCCGCTGCGGGTGGAGCGGCAGCGGGCGCTGTTCGGCTCCTGGTACGAGTTCTTCCCGCGCTCCGAGGGCGCCACCCTCACGCCTCCGCGCTCGGGCACCTTCCGCACCGCCGCCGAGCGGCTGCCCGCGGTCGCCGCGATGGGCTTCGACGTGGTCTACCTGCCGCCGATCCACCCGATCGGCCTCGCCTACCGCAAGGGACCGAACAACACCCTGACGGCGGGTCCGGAGGACGTCGGCTCGCCCTGGGCGATCGGTTCGCCCGAGGGCGGCCACGACGCGGTCCACCCGGACCTGGGCACCCTGGAGGACTTCGACGCCTTCGTCGCCCGGGCCCGCGAGCTGGACCTGGAGATCGCCCTCGACTTCGCCCTTCAGGCCTCCCCCGACCACCCCTGGGTGAACAAGCACCCGGAGTGGTTCGGCCACCGGATCGACGGCACCATCGCCTACGCCGAGAACCCGCCGAAGAAGTACCAGGACATCTACCCGATCAACTTCGACCAGGACTTCGACGGGCTGGTCCGGGAGACCCTGCGGCTGCTGCGCTTCTGGATGGGCCACGGAGTGCGGATCTTCCGGGTCGACAACCCGCACACCAAGCCGGTGCACTTCTGGGAGAAGGTGATCGGCGAGGTCAACCGGACCGACCCGGACGTGATCTTCCTGGCCGAGGCCTTCACCCGCCCGGCCATGATGCACACCCTGGCCAAGATCGGGTTCCAGCAGTCCTACACCTACTTCACCTGGCGCAACAGCAAGCACGAGCTCACCGAGTACCTCACCGAGCTGACCGGCCCGGCCGCCGCCTACATGCGCCCCAACTTCTTCGCGAACACCCCCGACATCCTGCCCGGCCACCTGCAGCACCAGGGTCCGGCGGCGTTCGCGGTCCGGGCCGTGCTGGCCGCCACCCTCTCGCCCAGCTGGGGCGTCTACGCCGGCTTCGAGCACGCCGAGTCCACCCCGGCCGGCCCCGGCACCGAGGAGTACCTGAGCAGCGAGAAGTACCAGCTGCGCCCGCGCGACTGGACCCGCACCGACACCCTCGCCCCGCTGCTCGCCACCCTCAACCGGCTGCGCCGCGAGCACCCCGCCCTGCAGCAGCTGCGCAACCTGGCCTTCCTGCCCGTCGACAACGACCACCTCCTCGCCTTCACCAAGCGCGCCGGAGCCGATCAGGTGATCGTCGTCGTCAACCTGGATCCGCACCACCCCCAGGAGGCCACTGTCACCCTCCCGGGTGACGAGGAGCTCATCGTCACCGACGAGCTGACCGGCGCGGGCTACACCTGGCACCGCCACAACTACGTCCGGCTCGAGCCCTCGTCGTCGCCGGCCCACCTCCTCACCGTTCGGAGGACCTCCCTGTGATTGTGAACGAGCCCGTGCACGACACCTTCGCGGACACCGAGAAGAAGGACCTGGACCCGGAGTGGTTCAAGCGTGCGGTCTTCTACGAGGTGCTGGTGCGGTCCTTCCAGGACAGCAACGGCGACGGTGTCGGCGACCTGAAGGGGCTCACCGCCAAGCTCGACTACCTCCAGTGGTTGGGCATCGACTGCCTCTGGCTGCCGCCGTTCTTCGCCTCCCCGCTGCGCGACGGCGGCTACGACGTGGCCGACTACACCGCGGTGCTGCCGGAGTTCGGCGACCTGGCCGACTTCGTGGAGTTCGTGGACGCCGCCCACAAGCGGGGCATGCGGGTGATCATCGACTTCGTGATGAACCACACCAGCGACCAGCACCCGTGGTTCCAGGCCTCCCGCAACGACCCGGACGGGCCGTACGGCGACTTCTACATGTGGGCCGACGACGACAAGCAGTACCCGGACGCGCGGATCATCTTCGTCGACACCGAGACCTCCAACTGGACCTACGACCCGGTCCGCAAGCAGTACTTCTGGCACCGGTTCTTCTCCCACCAGCCGGACCTGAACTACGACAACCCGCGGGTCCAGGAGGAGATCGTCGCCGCCCTGCGGTTCTGGCTGGACCTCGGGATCGACGGCTTCCGGCTGGACGCGGTGCCCTACCTGTTCGCCCGCGAGGGGACCAACTGCGAGAACCTGCCGGAGACCCACGAGTTCCTCCAGCGGGTCCGCAAGGAGATCGACGCCGACTACCCGGACACCGTGCTGCTCGCCGAGGCCAACCAGTGGCCCGAGGACGTGGTCGACTACTTCGGCGACTTCACCTCCGGCGGCGACGAGTGCCACATGGCCTTCCACTTCCCGGTGATGCCGCGGATCTTCATGGCGGTGCGCCGCGAGTCCCGCTACCCGGTGTCCGAGATCCTCGCCAAGACGCCGACCATCCCGCACGGCTGCCAGTGGGGCATCTTCCTGCGCAACCACGACGAGCTGACCCTGGAGATGGTCACCGACGAGGAGCGCGACTACATGTACGCGGAGTACGCGAAGGAACCGCGGATGCGGGCCAACGTGGGCATCCGCCGCCGGCTCGCCCCGCTGCTGGAGAACGACCGCAACCAGATCGAGCTGTTCACCGCGCTGCTGCTGTCGCTGCCCGGTTCGCCGGTGCTCTACTACGGCGACGAGATCGGCATGGGCGACAACATCTGGCTGGGGGATCGCGACGGGGTGCGCACCCCGATGCAGTGGACCCCCGACCGCAATGCGGGTTTCTCCTCCGCCGACCCGGGCAGGCTCAACCTGCCGCCCATCATGGATCCGGTCTACGGATTCCAGGTGACCAACGTCGAGGCGCAGCAGAGCAGTTCCTCCTCGCTGCTGCACTGGACCCGGCGGATGATCGAGATCCGCAAGCTCAACCCGGCCTTCGGGCTCGGCAGTTACACCGAACTCCCGTCGAGCAACCCGGCCGTGCTGGCCTTCGTGCGCGAGCACGAGGGCGACCTGGTCATGTGTGTGAACAACTTCTCCCGCTTCCCCCAGCCCACCGAGCTGGACCTGCGGCAGTACGGCGGGCGCTACCCGGTCGAGCTGATCGGCGGGGTGCGCTTCCCGTCGATCGGCGAGTGGCCGTACCTGCTCACCCTCGCGGGGCACGGCTTCTACTGGTTCCAGCTGCGCAGGCCCGGCGCGCAGTAACGATCCACCACTCCGGCCGCCCGCTCGGGGGCGCGAGGCCCGCCGCACGCCCCTCGGCGGACCCTGCGCCACCGCGGTACGGAGAACAGCCCAACGCGTACCCACCCTCAGGCGTGACACCCGAGTCTCCCTCGCGTGCCGCCGCTGCAGCGCCGCCGAAATCCGGAAGACTGGCGGGCCCGGCCAGATCTGTCGGGCCGTCAGCCTGCTTCCGGGGAAAGGGAGTCATGTCGGAAATCTCCCGTTCTCAAGCCCACGCCCACCGCGACGCGGGCCCCGCGCCGCGGGCCCCGGGCGGGACGGGCGGGACGCACGCTGCCCGCGGGGCCGCGGGGCACGGTCCGGGCGGGCACGGCAGCGGCCGGCCGCGGCTCGGCGCCGCCCTGTCGGTCGGCGACCTGCTGGAGGCGGCGCTGCCGCTGATCGCCGACTGGCTCCCCGGGCAGCGCTGGTACGCCGGCAAGGGCCAGGCCATCACCGGCCTGCACCCGCTGACCACCACCCCGCTGGTGACCGGCGACCCGGCGATGGTGCACCTGCTGCTGCGGGTCGAGCACGGCACCGGCAGCGACCTGTACCAGTTGCTGCTCGGCCTGCGCACCGAGCCGCCGACCGGCCTGCTGCCGGAGGCGGTGCTGGGCGCCCTGGACCACGGCCCCTACGACGGCGCCACCCTCTACGACGCGGTGCACGACCCCGAGCTGACCGGGCGCCTGCTCGGGCACCTGGCCACCGCCGACCGGTTCGGTCCGCTCGCCTTCCGCCGCACCCCGGGCCCCGGCCTGCCCAGCGACCTGCTCGGCCGGGCCGGCACCGCCGAGCAGAGCAACACCTCGGTGATCTTCGGCACCGAGTTCATCCTCAAGCTGTTCCGCCGGATCAGCCCCGGCACCAACCCCGACCTGGAGCTCTCGCTCGCCCTGTCGCGGGCCGGCAGCACCCGGATCCCGCGGGTCGCGGCCTGGTTCGAGAGCCGGCTGACCGGCGCCGAACCGGCCACCCTGGGGCTGCTGCAGCGGTTCCTGCCGGACGCGGAGGACGGCTGGGAGCTGGCCCTGGACCAGGTGGCCCGGCTGAAGGGCGACCCCAGCCCCGGCAACTTCGCGGTCGAGGCGCACCGGCTCGGCCGGGCCACCGCCGAGGTGCACCGGGTGCTGGCGCGCGCGCTGCCGGTGGCCCGGCTGGACCGCGAGCAGACCGAGCGGCTGGCCACCGCGATGGCCGAACGGCTGGACGCGGCCGCCGCCGCGGTCCCGGCGCTGCGGCGCTACCGGACCGCGCTGCACGCCGCCTTCCAGCAGCTGACCGCCGACCACCTGACCGGGCTGACCGTCCAGCGGATCCACGGCGACCTGCACCTGGGGCAGGCGATGCGCACCCCGCACGGCTGGGTGCTGCTGGACTTCGAGGGCGAGCCGGCCAAGTCGGTGGCCGAGCGCCGGCTGCCGCAGCCGGCGCTCAAGGACGTGGCCGCGATGCTGCGCTCCTTCGACTACGCCGCCGCCCACCTGCTGGCCGGCGCCGACCCGGATCCGCAGCTGGCGCACCTGGCGGCGAGCTGGGCCGCCCGCAACCGGACCGCCTACTGCGCGGGCTACACCGCGGCCGGCGGCACCGACCCGGTGAGCTGCCCGGAGCTGCTGCGCGCCCTGGAGATCGACAAGGCGGTCTACGAGGTGGTCTACGAGGCCCGGCACCGGCCCGGCTGGCTGCCGATCCCGCTCACCGCGATCCACCGCCTGGCCACCGCCCCCTGACCGACGCGCCCGCGACCCGCCCGCCGGGTCGCGGCCCCGGAACTCCCGCCCCGCCACCCGCCAGGAGGAACCCCGCAGTGGCCCCGCTCGACCGCACCAACCAGACCGTGCCCGCCACCTTCCTGCCGGGCAGCGGTCCGCGGCCGCGCAGCGCAGCCGACCGGCCCGACGCCACCGCGCCGACCGCCGCACCGGCCACCGGGGCCGCCCCGGTCACGGCATCCGCCGCCGTCCCCGTCGCACCGGCCGCCGCCCGGGCCGGGACGCTCGGACCCGGCGACGCCGTCGACCCCGTCGGGCCCACCACCCCCGTCGGGCCCGCCGTCCCCGTCCCGGCCGCCGGCACCCCGCTCGCCTCCCCGGTGGACGCCCCGGCCCTGCGGCTCGCCGAGGCCCCACTGCCCCCGGCCGAGATCGACCGCCTGGTGGCCGGCGCGCACCACGACCCGCACGCCCTGCTCGGTGCCCACCCCACCACCGGCGGCACCGCGATCCGGGTGCTGCGGCCGCTGGCCGAGCGGGTCACCCTGGAGACCGCCTACGGGCCGGCCGAGCTGACCCACCAGCAGGCCGGGCTCTTCACCGGCCTGCTGCCCGGCTCGGCGATCCCGGCCTACCGGCTGCGGGTGAGCTACTCGGGCGGTGAGCCGCTGCCGCAGGAGGACGGCTACCGGTTCACCCCGACGCTGGGTGAGCTGGACCTGCACCTGATCCGCGAGGGCCGGCACGAGCGGCTCTGGGAGGCGCTGGGCTCGCACGTCCGTACCGTGGACGGGGTCACCGGCACCGCCTTCACGGTGTGGGCGCCCAACGCGGTCGGGGTGCGCCTGGTCGGCGACTTCAACCACTGGGACGGCACCGGGTACCCGATGCGCTCGCTGGGCGCCAGCGGCGTCTGGGAACTCTTCGTCCCCGGAATCGGCGAGGGCGCGCTGTACAAGTACGAGATCCGCACCCGCGACGGCCGCCTGCTCCAGAAGGCCGACCCGCTGGCCCGCGCCGCCCAGTGCCCCCCGGACACCGCCTCCGTCGTGCACACCTCCCGGTACGCCTGGCAGGACGCGCACTGGCTGGCGCGGCGGGCCCGGGCGCACCACCACCGGGCGCCGATGTCGGTCTACGAGCTGCACCTGGGCTCCTGGCGCCCGGGCCTGAGCTACCGCGAGCTGGCCGCCGAACTGCCCGACTACCTGCACGGCCTCGGCTTCACCCACGTCGAGTTCATGCCCGTCATGGAACAC